>JBBQSI010000005.1:0-25648 GCA_038213975.1 Chitinophagales bacterium | reverse complement strand
TATGGTATCACGGGTAAGCCGCAGGGACATTATTATGTAGATGGCAAAGATGGTCAATTGAAAAAGTCTACTTCAGCTTACGAGCGTCCGCAGCCGCATGCATGCTTTATTTTAAGTGTAAACGATGACCTGGTAAATGATGGCGGCATCATGGATTTATGGGTACGGGAAGCGAGGATCTTCAAATATGGCAGTGGCGTGGGTACCAACTTTAGCAGTATCCGCGGGGAAGGTGAAAAGCTGAGTGGGGGTGGAACATCCAGCGGCCTGATGAGTTTTCTTAAGATTGGTGACAGGGCGGCCGGCGCTATCAAAAGTGGCGGTACTACCCGCAGGGCAGCAAAGATGGTTTGCCTCGATCTTGACCATCCTGAAATAGAAAAATTCGTAAACTGGAAAGTTGAAGAAGAAAATAAAGTAGCGGCCCTTATCGCAGCCGGCTATCCCAGCGATTACGAGGGCGAAGCATATAGAACCGTCAGTGGTCAAAACAGTAATAACTCCGTCAGAATTCCCAATGACTTTTTCCATGCTTTGGAGCAGGATGGAGACTGGGAATTGAAGGCCCGCTCGGATGGACGAACCATGAAGAAGGTAAAAGCCAGCAAACTTTGGAACGACATCAATTATGCTGCCTGGCGTTGTGCAGATCCCGGCACACAATACAATACCACCATCAACGAGTGGCATACCTGCCCCGAAGGTGGAGCTATCAGGGCGAGCAATCCATGTAGTGAGTATATGTTCCTGGACAATACTGCCTGCAATCTTGCCTCCGTGAACCTTCGCAAGTTTTTTAATGAAGCTGATAATTCATTCGATGTACAGGGCTTTGAATATACAGTCCGCTTATGGACGGTTGTGCTCGAGGTTTCTGTGTTGATGGCGCAGTTTCCCAGCAAAGAAGTTGCACAGTTAAGTTATGACTACCGTACGCTCGGGCTTGGTTTTGCCAATCTCGGGAGTATGCTTATGGTAAGTGGCATCCCTTATGACAGTGAGCCTGCCCGCGGAATTGCAGGAGCCATTTCCGCCATCATGACTGGTGTTTCTTATAAAACCTCTGCGGAGCTTGCGGAGCACCTTGGTTCCTTCAGTAAGTACGAAGAGAATAAGCATCACATGCTGCGTGTAATGCGCAATCATAGGGCGGCGGCTTATGACGCCAGCGATGCCTATGATGGATTGGAAACAAAGCCACAGGGAATTAATGCAAAATATTGCCCCGACTATCTCCTAAAAGCAGCCACTAAAGCCTGGGACGATGCCGTGATGATGGGCGAGAAACACGGCTATCGCAATGCGCAAACTACGGTGATCGCCCCGACCGGTACGATCGGCCTGGTGATGGATTGTGATACTACAGGCGTTGAGCCTGACTTTGCCCTGGTGAAATTTAAAAAGCTGAGTGGTGGCGGTTATTTCAAAATAATCAACCAAAGTGTACCGCAAGCCCTCCGTAATCTCAAATACAGTGAGCAGGAAGTTGCCGACATTGTGAACTACGCGAAAGGACACGCTACATTAAACGGTGCGCCTTTTATCAATACCGTTTCCCTGGCGGAAAAAGGATTTAACGGCACGGAAATTCAACGGCTGGAGAGATCCCTGGGTACTGCCTTCGAAATTGGTTTTGTATTCAATGTGTTCACCTTAGGCGAAGAATGCCTTCAGCGTTTAGGTTTTCAACCCGAAGACTATAACAACTTCGAATGGAGTTTGCTGGAAGCATTAGGTTTCGATGAAGACCAGATAGAAGCAGCCAACGTTTATATATGTGGCACTATGACGGTGGAAGGTGCGCCGAAATTAAAGCCAGAACACCTGCCCGTTTTTGACTGTGCCAACAAGTGTGGAAACATCGGTATCCGCTACATCCATCACAGTGGCCACATCCGCATGATGGCTGCCGTACAGCCCTTCATTAGTGGTGCCATTTCCAAGACTATTAACCTGCCAAACGAAGCCACCATTGAAGAAATCAGCGAAGCATATAAACTTAGCTGGGAACTTGCGCTAAAAGCATGTGCGCTTTACCGCGATGGTTCCAAGCTATCTCAGCCGCTGAGCAACAAGAGCGACAAGAAAAAGAAAACCGATGATGCCGGCGCTGTGGAAGAAACAGCCGAACCGCGTATCGTAGATATGAGCCAGCTCACTGTGGAAGATTTGTTGGAAGAAATGAACAAGCGGGTACAGAGCAGCACCGATACAGGATTGAAGCGCCAGCTCGCCATGATCGTCGAACGCCGGACTCTACCTTCAAAAAGACGCGGCTTTACTCAAAAAGCAAAGATCAACGGCCAGGCCCTCTTCCTGCGTACAGGTGAGTACAATGACGGCACCCTTGGAGAGATCTTTATCGATATGGCGAAAGAAGGCGCAACCATGAGGAGCATGCTCAACTGTTTTGCCATTGCCATTTCTATTGGCTTGCAGTACGGCGTACCGCTGGAAGAGTTCGTGGAAAAATTTGTCTTCACGCGGTTTGAGCCGGCAGGCATGGTGGAGCATCCTAATATTAAGACGACCACATCTATTATTGACTTCATGTTCCGCTCACTCGCTTATGAATATTTAGGCAGAAACGATCTGGTGCACGTACTGGATAAACCTGAAGTAGAAAATTTGGAGGCACCATGGGATGCTAATACACCAACGATCGGAGAACGCAAACCAGAGTTAAGTGAAGTGCGGGTATTGGGTTCAACCGGCAGAAGTTACAGAAGTGCAGGCGCTAGCAGGAAGATGCCAAGTGATATGGAGGCGGTGAATTCTGCTGCGAAAAATATGCAAAGTGATGCGCCGGCCTGTAATACCTGCGGACACATCACCATCCGCAGCGGAACCTGCTACAAGTGTTTGAATTGTGGCAACAGCATGGGTTGCAGTTAAAAAAAGTTGTGAGAAAAGTAGAGAGCCATCCAAAGGGGTGGCTTTTTTATTGCGAAAATATTAACAGCCGTTTAAAAATATTTCTGGCTGCAGAAACGATTTCATAATGTTCCGTCGTTTTAGAAACCGGGTATCTTAAGTTAGATTTGCAAATTGTGATCAAAAAAATAATAGCCATATTTTTCCTCTCGCTTTTTGTGAGCCAGTCTTTATCAATCAAGCAGATGGGTAAGTTCCTACATGGCTATGATATGACCGATGAGCTGCCGGAGACAGAACCGGCAAAAACCATCCCTGATGCAAAGATTTTTTTGCATACCAGCGAGTCATTGATCTCTGACAGCGGTTTGAACAATCATTCGGCTTTCTACATTCACTTCACAGATATGCTGCCTGCCCACTACTACGGCGACGTGCAGACACCTCCTCCCGACCAGGTTTCCTGATCATTTTTCATTTGCCGTTCCAGCTTGTATGTGAGGATACCATCCTGACCAATATGATTTTGTAAAAAATTAATCATGCGAAAGATTTTAAAAAATTTTGGTGCAGACTTATCTGCGTCAATTGTTGTATTCCTGGTGGCCTTACCACTTTGTCTTGGTATTGCCCTGGGCTCCGGTGCCCCCATGTTTGCGGGCATCATTGGCGGCATTATCGGCGGCATTGTCATCGGATCGTTGAGCGGATCTTCGCTCAGCGTCAGTGGGCCGGCGGCCGGTTTGACAGTGGTGGTGGCAACGGCAATAGTGAGGTTGCCGGCGTATGAAGCCTTCCTATTAGCTGTTGTGTTATCGGGCATCTTCCAGGTGATCCTGGGCTTTGTGAAAGCCGGGATCATTGGCGATTACATTCCTTCATCCGTCATCAAGGGAATGCTGGCCGCTATCGGTTTGATCCTCATTTTGAAACAAATCCCACACCTCATTGGCTACGATGCCGATTTTTCGGGAGATAATTCATTTGAGCAAAGCGATAACGAAAACACCTTTTCGGAAATATTCAATTCGATCGCCCGCAGCGCCCCGCTGGCAATCATCATCGGCGTTGTATCGCTGCTGATACAGGTGCTTTGGGATAAAGTGCTGGTAAAAAAAGGACGGCTTTTCGTTCTGATACCGGCGCCGTTGGTCGTTGTTTTTTCAGGTGTACTTATCAACTGGTATTTTACGTCTGCGGGGCATCCCTGGGCGCTGAAATCCAGCCAACTGGTGGCGATTCCCACCGCAAACAACCTCCCTGAATTTGTAAGTTTTTTTACATTTCCTTCTGTTGATTTTTTACTGAATAAAGCGGTGTGGACATCCGCTATTACGATTGCTTTGGTCGCCAGCCTCGAAACGCTTCTAAATATTGAAGCTTCCGATGAAATGGATCCATACAAAAGAGTCACACCGACCAACAGGGAGTTGAAAGCGCAGGGTATCGGAAATATCTTTTCCGGTCTCGTTGGGGGATTGCCGCTGACGTCAGTAATTGTGCGTACCTCCGCGAATATTACAGCCGGGGCAAAGTCAAAAACAAGTGCAGTCCTGCATGGTATCTTCTTGTTAGCGAGTGTAGCCCTGATACCGCGGCTTCTGAACCTCATACCGTTGTCCGCTTTAGCCGGGGTATTGATCTACATCGGTTTCAAATTGGCGAAGCCCTCCATCTTCAAAGGGTTTTATAAAAAAGGTTTCGACCAGTTTTTGCCTTTCGTGATCACCATCGTGGCTATTCTCTTCACCGATTTGCTCACAGGCATAATAATCGGCATAGGCACGGGTTTATTTTTTGCCTTCCGCAGCAATTTCAAAGCGGCTGTATTTGTAGTAAATGATGATAATAAATATCTCTTCCGCCTGAGAAAGGACGTATCGTTTTTGAATAAACCAATACTTAAGAGAAACCTGGAAAAGGTGCCGAAGGATTCACACGTAATGATAGATGCCCTGAGGGCAGACTTTATCGACCGGGATATCATTGAAGTGATTAATGACTTTATGAAACATGCCCATCTAAAGAACATCCGGGTAGAGATAAAGAGAAGCGCTAATAAAAAAATGCATCTGTTATTTTCTGAGGAATATATAATGTACAACGAAGCCAACCTGCATGAAGAGCCTACTCCGGAAGTAGAAGAGGAAATTGTAAGCTGACCGGAAATCATACTTAATTAAATTTAAAACAGATCACGATGATGGTATGCGAAACATTATTAGCCCAGAATAAAGAATGGGCAGAAAATCAAAAAGAAACAGACCCGGAGTTTTTTAGCCGTCTTGCGGCAATTCAGAAACCAGAATTTCTTTGGATCGGCTGCAGCGACAGCCGGGTTCCTGCTGATAAGATCACGGGTACGCAGCCGGGTCAGATCTTCGTGCATCGCAATATTGCCAACATGGTCATTCATACCGACGTCAATTTGCTGAGTGTGTTAGATTATGCCGTGAATCATCTCAAGGTAAACCATGTAATAGTTTGCGGCCACTACGGTTGCGGCGGCGTGAAAGCCTCCCTTACCAATCACGACTTCAATTATGTGTTGAACATGTGGCTGCGTAATATCAAGGATATACATCGTCTTTACCGTGAAGAACTGGCTGCCATCGAGGACGAGGAGGCTAAATGTGACCGTCTGGTTGAGTTAAATGTAAAGGAGCAGGTAATGCACCTGGCTAAAACATCGATCATACAACGGGCATGGAAACACGAAAATCGTCCCCACCTGCACGGTTGGGTCTATGGATTGAAAGATGGAATAATAAATCCGGTGTTTGAAATGGAAGCGGGGACGCATATCGATTTGCTCTTTGAATACGACGACCTTTAAATAGTAAAGCGCAGGAAACTGCGCTTTTTTTGTGTTGTCAACTTTAAGTTCGTTTGCGAATTTGACAAAACCTACATCCAGAAGCAGTTGTGTATCTCCTCAAGGGCAACATGCAGTTTTGCAGCAGCTTAATTGATTTTTGCTCCCAGGGAAACAAAGAAAGTTCTGCCATCTCCGGGCAGCGCTCCCGGTCCCGGGTAACCACCTGCCCGTCGGGTGAAATATCTTTCGTCCAGCAGATTATTAATACCTGCTTTTATGTTTACACGGTTGGTAAATTTATAAGATGCCGAAAGGTCAAGCAATGAATATGATGGAATTAATCCCACTTGTCCGTTTGGAGACGCCTGCCTGGTATTGTTTGCATCACTGTAAGTGTCATCTACAAAACTAAGCTGGGCCGTAAAAAGAAGATGCTGATAGCCCGCTGTGATGCCACCTCTGAAAATATTGGCCGGCGCGTTCTCTACTTTGTTTCCTTTCGTATTGGCATCTTTATGATCCCCGCTGTAGGTTGCATCCAGGAAGCTGTAAGAAGTGAAAATGATCAGGTCGGTTTTATTCGTGGCGGAAAAGGCTTTTACCGGGTTGAATTCAACATAGCTTTCAATTCCTTTACTTGTGCTGGCTCCTACATTAGTAATCAGCCGGTAAGATGATGGCGTACTACCGGGATTGTCGACAGTCACCGTGCCTATGCGATTATTATATTGAAGATAAAAAGTACTGATATCGAACTGCAGAAAGTTTTTCACTTTACCCCTGAATCCGAGGTCGATGTTATAACCCTTTGCATCTTTCAGATCAGCATCTACAACATCCGTTGTCGGTGCTGCCTGCAGGTTTGCAAATTGTATCGGCCGGTACGCCTGCATATAATTCGCATAGATTTCGGTAGCAGGCGTCAGGTGATATTCTGCACCTGCACCCGCTAGTAAAAAACTCCGGCTTCGGCTTACATCCTGAAGTATGATTGGAGATCCGTTACTGTTAAATCCATTCCTCCCGGAAGCAGCACCTTTTAGCCACTCGTACCTAACTCCAGGGATAATTAGCAACTTATTATTCAACCGAAAAATGCTTTCTAAAAAGGCGGCGGCATTATCTGATTTAAAAGTGACATCCCGGCCATAATCGCCCGTCAACTTCATGTCATAATCGGTGCCGGTGGATCCTTCGCCGTTTGCACGCCGGTATGTTTCACCCGTGTACAATCGTATGCCGCCCGAAAGTGTATTGTGAAGATTACCCAGGTGATAATTGGTAATGATGCGGCTTTCCAGCGCATAATTCCGGTATTCGTCTGCGTTGAGCGCCCTGCTGTTGTATTCGTTCGTTGCAGGATTAATGCTGTCTTTCACCAGGATATTTTGTAGATACCCAACAGAATTTCTGTTTCCTATTGTTGCATACAGTTTTGTGTTCCACTTCGTATGGTCATTGATCTTATAATTAGCAATCAAAGCGGGCGTTGTCCAGGTGATGTCAAACCAATTGCGGCTTCTGAAACTTTCACGGGTGTTATTATCAATGAGTTCATCCGGTAACCCACCGGGCTGCTGTGAGCGGGTATGGGAGCGCATTATTTCACCAGTAAGAGAAAACTTTTCAGTCACGTTGTAAGTAAGTGTTGCAAATGCCTGGTCAGTAAAGTAGCGGCTGTTTTGCCTCCATCCATCACCACTGCGATGATCGAAAAAAGTGTAGTAATGAATTTTTTCTGTTTTACCGCCAATTGCATTATAGCTGTTAAACATGGCTTTGCTCCCTACAGTCTGCTGGGTCTCAAATTCAAAAGGTTTACTGATGTCACTACCGTTTCTTAAAATATAATTTATAAGCCCGCCGAATTGGGGCCCGTATTGGAGTGATCCTGCTCCCCTCACAATTTCTATGCGTTGCACGGCCTGCAGTTGAGGATTATAATAAGCTTCAGGATATCCAAACGGATCTGCAGCGATATCATATCCATTCTGCCGTACGTTGAATTCCCAGCTCCTATTGGGACTTAAACCCCTGGCGGCTATGCCAATTTGAATACCACTGGGATCGCTTTCCCATATGTGGATGCCGGGCACCTTCGCAAGCACCTGTCGCATGGTGTTGGTTGCCACATTGCCGTGCACGTTGTCCATTACAATCAGGGCATTTTTCTTACCCGCGTAAATATTGGTGCCGACAATTTCCGGCAGTTGCTGATAATCACTATTGCTTCCTTTGCCGACAACAGTTATTTCATCGAGATAAGTGGGAGCGCTTAGCGAGTCTTCCCCGGTCATCACTGATCCTTCCTGGGCAAAACAGTTAGCTGAGATCAATACGCCAAAAACAAAACAGATAGCTTTCATTTTTCAATTTTCTTGAGGCACAAAAATGAAACAAAACAAAAATTTGGGTTTACGGAATTAGAAAAACGATTTACGAAATGCGGAGAGAAAAACGAAAAGGACAATGAGAGGCAGGATTGGAAAGTGTCTTTTGTATGAAGATGTAAGAGGCGAGTACGACGAATGGATACGGAAAAGTGGCGCTATGCCTAAAACCAAACGCGAAAATATTGGGTACAAACGAAATAAGTAGAAGTTTGGGCTTCTCGTGTTCCGCTGAGTTACAGTTAAACCGAGGGTGACAAATGCCAACGCAACTATGTACAGAGGTCGCACCAATTTCTGATTAGACCTGATAATATAAAATGATTGCAATTGACATATGATTGCCATTGATATTTCCCTGGGCAAACTACAATCTTTTCAAGCTTCGGTAATCCAGCCCTGTAATACCGTCCGGACTTTTAGTAATTTGACACCAAATCACTTATATGCCTTCAAATGTTTTCGACGCGATTGTTATTGGCTCCGGCATCAGCGGCGGCTGGGCTGCAAAAGAGCTTTGTGAAAAAGGATTGAGGACGCTTGTGTTGGAACGCGGACGAGATGTTGTACACCTGAAAGATTATCCTACCGCCACGATGAATCCCTGGGAGTTTCCGCATCGCCTGCAGATGCCGCTGGAGGTCACCACAGCCAACCCTGTGGTGTCTCGCTGCTATGCTTTCAGCGAAGGCTCGCAACATTTTTTTGTGAAAGACACGGAACATCCTTATGTGCAGGAGAAACCTTTTGACTGGATACGTGGCTACCAGGTGGGCGGTAAATCTTTGCTGTGGGCGAGGCAAACGCAACGCTGGAGCCGCTACGATTTTGAAGGCCCGGCGAGAGATGGCTTTGCCGTTGATTGGCCGATCCGCTATCAAGACATAGCGCCCTGGTACGACCATGTTGAGATCTTCTGCGGTATTTCAGGAAATAAAGATGGCATCGATACCTTGCCGGATGGTAAATTTCTCCCACCGTGGGAGATGAACTGCGTGGAGTCGGATATGAAGGGGAAAATTCAAAGCGCCTTTCCTGGCCGGAATGTAATCATCGGGCGATGTGCGCACCTCACGCAGCCGCAGGCCATCCATACTGAACAGGGGCGCAACCAATGCCAGGCAAGGAGCAAATGTGAAAGAGGTTGTCCCTTTGGTGGTTATTTCAGTTCTAATTCCTCTACACTGCCTTGGGCAGAAAAGACAGGCAATCTTACGCTACAGCCAAATTCTGTGGTGCATTCTGTGATCTATGATGATAAAGCGGGAAAGGCCACGGGTGTTCGGGTGATCGACACAGTTAGTAAGACTTCCACGGAGTACTTCGCAAAGATCATCTTTGTGAATGCTGCCTGCCTCAATACCAATCTTATTTTATTGAATTCTACCTCTTCACGGTTTCCCAAAGGCTTAGGAAATGATAATGGCTTGTTGGGTAAATACGTCGCCTTTCATAATTACCGCGGTTCACTTAGTGCCTCCATCGACGGGCCGTTCGATAAATATTATTATGGCCGCCGGCCTACTCAGCCAATGATGCCCAATTTCCGAAACGTTCAGAAACAGGAGATGGATTTCCAACGCGGTTACACCGTACACTTTAGCGCGGTTCGTGGTACGGGTTTGAATGAAGTACAAGAAAGCCTTGGCGGTGCCTACAAAGATTCACTTTCAGAGGCAGGTGCCTGGGGCGTCTTCATGATGATGCAGGGAGAAACCATACCGAAAGAGGAGAATCATGTGAGGCTAAGCCCCGATAAAAAAGATGCCTGGGGCATTCCGCAACTCATTACGTCCGTGGGCTATGATGACAATGATGAAAAAGTGCTAAAAGATTTTCTTGAGCAGGGTGAAGAAATGATGCACGCTGCCGGCTGCACCAACATCCGGCCGAGTGACAGCGGCCAGGCGCCGGGCCTGGATGTACACGAGATGGGTGGCGTACGCATGGGCAGGGATCCGAAAACGTCGCTGTTGAATAACTGGAACCAACTGCATCACTGTAAAAATGTTTTTGTCACCGATGGGGCGTGCATGACATCCACTTCCACGCAGAATCCTTCTCTGACATTTATGGCCATCACGGCAAGAGCTGCTAATTATGCTGTAGAGGAATTGAAGAAAGGGAATTTGTAGGGACGGGAGGAAAACGTTGTACGTTCAGAGATAAAATGCGCCTTTCTTGAGATGATGAAGAAGAAGTCAGACTTCAATGTATGGTTAACCTGTAACACGGGTGATTGCTCTCTGGAACCAGATGCTGCGGAAAGTAGTTACGCAGCTTTAGTGTCAAATGGTTTAATCGATTTAAGTGTGTCAGTTTTTGCCAAAGATTCTGCTTCGATATCGTAGTCATCTTGAATTCCAAGCCAAAACTTGGCGGAATTACCGAAATATCTGCTAAGTCGCAAAGCTGTGTCAGCAGTTATTCTTCTATTGCCTTTCAGAATTTCCGAAACCCTTGTTTGCGGAATTTCAATATCCTTTGCAAGCCTGTATGCCGATATATTAAGTGGTAAGAGAAATTCTTCCATTAAAATTTCTCCGGGATGTATATTTTTAAGCCTGGGCATTCTATTAATGTTTAATGATAATCGATTATTTCCACTTCAGAGGCATTGCCTGAGTGATGCCTAACCTTGGTATTTATTATCTTGGTCCACTGGTCGTTCCCCACGAGACACATTTGACTAAATCAGATGAATGTGATTTCGCAGGCCCCGAGCTATTGGGACAAAAGCATACACGCTGCCTTTTACTTTCTGCCTTTCTTTCTCCCAAACCCCTCAATCGCCTTCTTACTAAATTCACTCAATACCAGTCTTCCGCTGATAGCAGCCCGCTCAGCCAGCAGCAGGTCCCAGTCTTCACTGCCTTTCCAAAACACGTTTTTCAGTTCTGCCATCGCTTCGGGGCTGGAGTGCGCCAGCGTGTTGGCAAGGCGGTAAACGGATTCATCCAGGTTTTCTATCGTTTCGTGTGTTTCAGCAAAGAGGCCTTTCTTCTTTGCCCAGTCTGCATTACGCCAGGTGGTGGCATCTATGGAGAGTTGGCTAAAGGCTGACTTGCCGATCTTTCTTTCAACAGCAGGACCAACAACGAACGGCCCGATGCCAATGGATAGTTCACTAAGTTTTATTTCTGAATCATTCATGGCGATCGCATAATCGCAGGCAGCTGCCAGGCCTACACCGCCTCCCACGCATTTACCATGTATCCTGCCGATCACGATCTTATTACATTTCCTGATGCTGTTGATCACATTGGCAAAGCCCATGAAAAACTTTTTGCCTTCAGTTTTGTCTTTTATTGCCATCAATTCATCAAAGCTGGCGCCGGCGCAAAATGCTCCCGTACCTGCGCTTTTCAAAATAATCACCTTGGAATCGTGTGCACATCCGAAATGCAGCTCTTGGGAAATCTTTTCCAAAAGATGTCCCGGCAGGGAATTACTCTGCGGGTGGTAGAATTCTATCGTCGTGATGCCGTGCTCATTGTGCGAGGTAACATGTCCTTCCATAAAAAGATCTTTTAATCATTTAATTAATCACCGGCTTTTTTGCGACCATGGTGAGAATAGTCGCAACACCTATCAATGGCTCATCCGTTTCATCCAATATTTCAACGTACCATTTAACAATGCCCCTTTCGATCTCGCTGCCTTTTACAAATGGCAGGTCAGGATTTTGTTCTTTCAACTCCTGCGAGATCTTTTCCTTACAGGTGAATCGAATAAATATTTCATCACCGGCATACACCGGTTTTGTAAAGCGGAGGTCGTCGATTCCATAATTCAGCAATACTGGATTCTTTTCATAGCCGTCGACGAATAGCCCGGCAGCGGCGCTGAGAATAAAATAACCATGGGCCACCTGTTCTTCAAACATGGTGTTGGAAAAATCATTGTCTCTGGAATGAGCATAAAAATGATCGCCGCTCAGTTCGGCAAACTTGTCAATGTCTTCAGCAGTGATCTTTCTTTTTTCAGTGATCAACTGGTCGCCTATTTCCAGCTCTTCAAAATATTTTTTGAAAGGATGCACCTTGCTCACCTGTCCTTTACCGTTAGGTTGATAAATGTTGGTGACTGCCGTAAGCATTGTAGGGGAACCTTGCACTGCCACTCGCTGCATGTAATGCTTAATTCCCCGCAGGCCACCCATTTCCTCGCCACCTCCCGCCCGCCCGGGTCCGCCATGTACAAGCAGCGGCAGCGGCGATCCGTGTCCTGTATTTTCTTTTGCGCATTCGCTGTTGAGTATGAGAATTCGCCCGTGATGCGTGCCGGCACCCAGCACGTATTGCGTCGCCAGTTTTTTATCAGCTGTTACGATCGAGCTACAGAGCGAACCTTTCCCGAGGCGGGACAATGCCACGGCCTCATCCATTCCTTCGTATGGCATGATGGTGCTTACCGGGCCGAAGGCTTCGACCGTATGCGGTTCCGGCGATTGAAAAGGTTGTTCGTTCAGCAGCAACACCGGGCTGATGAAAGCACCTTTTTTTGCATCAGCATCCAATACCTCCACGCTGTCGAGGCTGCCATAAATGATCTGTGAACTGGCGAGGATCTTTTGTGTCTGGGTGCGCACTTCTTCCCGTTGCGTTTGCCCGGCTAAAGAACCCATGCGCACTTTTTCATTGTGAGGATTGCCGATGGTGGTTTGTTGCAAGGATGCAGTGATGGCTTTCCAAATGTCTTCCATCTTATTTGCAGGTACAAAGATGCGCCTGATGGCCGTGCATTTCTGCCCCGCTTTCGAGGTCATTTCTTTGCGGACTTCTTTTACAAAAAGGTCCCATTCCGTCATGCCGGGCTTTACATCCTCACCCAGCACAATACAGTTGAGGGAATCTGCTTCCAGGTTGAAGGGCACATTTTCACGTAAAATATTTTCGTGGCTTTTTAGCATCAGCCCGGTAGTTGCCGAGCCGGTAAAAGTGATGACGTCCTGGGAAGTTACATGGTCGAGCAGGTCACCGGCGCTCCCACACACCAGTTGCAGGGCTCCTTCGGGCAATATGCAGGAAGCAATGATCTCCTTCACGACGGCTTCCGTCAGGAAAGAAGTGGCAGTCGCCGGTTTCACAACTGCGGCTACGCCTGCCAGTAAGTTGACGGCAATTTTTTCCAGCATGCCCCACACAGGGAAATTAAATGCGTTGATATGGACAGCCACGCCTTCTTTCGGGATGAGCAGGTGTTGGGCAGCAAATGTGCCGCCTTTGCCGAGCGGTATATTTTCTCCATCCACCGCGAATGTATCATCTGCAAGTTTGCGGCGCAGTGATGCGTTGGAAAACAAGTTCCCAATGCCCCCTTCAATATCCACCCAACTGTCGGCGCGGGTGGCGCCGGTTTTATAACTGAGCTGATAAAAAATTTCTTTTTTTTCCAGGAGATGAAGCGCCAGGGCTTTCAACATTCTGCCGCGTTCCTGGAAGGTCAACTTACGCAGGGCGGTAGAACCATGAGACCTGCCATAGGCAAGCGATTCAGCAAAATCGATTCCTTTTGTCGTGGCCCTGGCAAACGGCTCACCGGTAACGGCGTCGCTGATCTCCTGCCCGTCTCCCTCACCTGCTTTCCAATGGCCGGCGATATAGCTTTCTAATTTTCTCATACACTATTTGTACTTCAAAAATACCCATAGCGGGTAAGACATGGTAATATAGAAATTATAAAGGGATCAGGAAGCCGTGGAAGCTAACCTGTTGCCAAACGCCAGCGCCGCAGCATGTAAATTTTCCCCGGTCTTCGACATCGCTTCTGCTATCGGGCTGCCGTGTGGGTTGATACAGATCAGATCTGTAAAACACTTTTTAAGCGCTGCGGGTAACGGATCCGGAAGCAGACCGGCGAGCCCTACAACCGGTATTCCTAATTGCGCCGCGGCTTCAGCCACGCCAAAAGGCCCTTTCCCTTGCAGCGTTTGTTCGTCAATACTTCCCTCCGCGGTGATTACCAAATCTGCTTTTTTTAATTCTTTTTCGAAGCCGGTAATTTCCAGGAAATAGCGGATGCCATTTACCAGCCTGGCACCAAGGACGCCATATAGTCCTGCAGCAGTCCCTCCGGCAGCCCCACCTTTTGCAACTACAGCTGCATTTTTTCCATTGAGTTTTTTGATAGCCGTCGTTAACTTTTTAAGTCCCTGCTCCAGTAAATCAATTTCTTTAGGTGTTGCTCCTTTTTGTTTGGCAAACATCCTGGCACCGGCTTCCCCTAGCAATTTATTTTCCACATCGCAAAGAACATGTACGCGACAGGCAGAAATTCGTTTATGCAGCCCCGCTATGTCGAGGAATTCCAGCCTTTGCAGGTCACCAGGAAGCTGCTGTAATATTTTACCTTCTTTATCAAGAAACTTTACACCCAGCGCTTTTAAAATCCCGCTGCCGCCATCGGTTGTTGCCGAGCCGCCAAGTGTGATGATAATCTCTTCAACTTTGTACTGTAGAGCTTGCACAATTTGCTCACCGGTGCCAAAGCTGTTGGCAGAAAGCGACTTTATCTTTTGCCTGTCAATTATGCCCAACCCACTGGCATTCGCCATTTCAATGATCGCCAGTTTTTTATTAGCCACCATGCCGATAGAGCCAGTGATAGCATTACCCATCACATCATGTGTTGGCGAAGAAATTTGTTCCCCACCCAGGTGGCCGGTCAACAGGCTGCCGGTACCGTCCCCGCCATCACCGACAGGAAATAGGGTGTACGTGCACGTTAGTTTGCTCTCTTCCAGTCCTGAAGCTATTGCAGAAGCCGCCTTGCCGGCGTCCAGGCTGTTTTTAAAAGCGTTCGGTGCAATAAGGATGTGCATATGCGGCCACTATATTGTTATCACATTTTGTTCCCTGTGGTCCATGAACGCTTCGAGATTTGAGACGACGGCGTCCATCAGTCGCTGGCGGCTTTCCTTTGTGGCCCAGGCAATGTGCGGAGTGATGAGGCAATTTTTTGCAGAAAAAAGTGCGTGATCCGCGGGCGGTGGCTCCGCAGAGAGTACATCCAAACCGGCACCGGCAATGATGTCTTTATTCAAGGCTGCAGCAAGGTCTTCTTCGTTGATGACCGGTCCTCGCGCTGTATTGATTAAAAAGGCGGCAGGCTTCATCTTTTTAAAGGCTTCCTTGTCAAAAATTCCATCCGTTTCTTTTGTAAGCGGGCAATGAACGCTTATCACATCAGCCCGGACTAACAGATCTTCCCAGCTTACCCATTCAAAATTTTTCCTGCCGGATTGATCAGACTGTGTGCGGCTGTGGGCAATCACCTTCATCCCGAAGGCAGTTGCTACATCGGCAACCTTACTTCCAATGTCTCCGAATCCGAGAATACCCATGGTTTTTCCCTGCAGCTCTACGAGCGGATAATCCCAGAAAGAAAAGTCTTTGCTTTTGGACCATTTACCCTCATGCACCACCGTGCTGTGGGCTTGCACATGCAGGCATAGTTCAAGCAAAAGTGCAAAGACCATTTGCACGACAGAAGGTGTGCCGTAACCAGGCACGTTCGTGACCATAACTCCTTTTTCGTGAGCGGCTTTTATGTCCACAATGTTATAACCGGTTGCGATCACGCCGATATATTTGAGGTTAGGTGCACCCAGGATTGTTTGCCTGTCAACAATGGTTTTATTCGTCAATGCGATGTCAGCATCTTTGAGGCGTTCTCCGATCTCCGGTCCGGCACTTCGGTCGTGAACTCTTACTTCCCCGAGCTTTTCCAGCGCAGCCCAGGAGAGATCACCGGGGTTGAGCGTGTAGCCATCGAGCACAACTATTTTCATACTATGGAATTTTTATTGGCCTAGCCTTTTTAGCAATGTGCGTAATTACAATGATGATCAGCACCAACGCCAGCAGATAAATCCAGGCAAGGAAGTTTCCACTATCCTTCTCCGTTATATTATGCTGTGGTGTGTTTGCCGGTATCATCCATTTTAATAAATAAGCTTGTGCAAACACGAAAATGGAGATAAGCGTAAGCATGATAAAGCTGTGTTTTACCGTAAACCTAAATAGCGAAGACTCCTGCCCGACAAGGTTTCCCGCCGCCGCCGCAACGGCGATGGATTGCGGTGAGATCATTTTACCCACTACACCGCCACTCACGTTTGCGGCGACAGTCACCACCGGATCCACGCCGATAGAAGTTGCGGTGCTCGCCTGTAACTTGCTGAACAAGGCATTGGAAGAAGTATCTGATCCCGTGATGAAGACACCGAGCCAGCCGAGGAGCGGTGCGAACAGGGGGAATAAAAAGCCGGTTGCCGCCAGCGCAGCAGCCAGGGTAAGTGTAATGCCCGAGTCGTTTAATACATAAGCGAACGCCAGGACAGCCATAATGTTCACTATTGCAAAGCTCAGTTGCCGGACTGTCGAAAGAAAAATTTGCAGGCCTTTGCGAAAGCTAAGACCCAGGATGGGTATGGACACGCAGGCCGAGGCAAAAATGGCTGTGCCTGCCGCGGAAAAAGTATTGATGCGGAAAATATGTGAGATCAATTGCCCCTCGCCATTTGCGATCTGCTGATCTAGCCCGGGAAAAGGGAATTCAAAAAAAAGAAAACTATCCAGTAACGTCTTTACCGGTTGCAACCCCCAGGTGACGATTACCAGCGTCAATATGAGGAAGGGCGCAAGCGCACGAAAGATCTCCCTGCTTTTCTGCCTGGGAACTATTTCATCATGGTGCGGAGGTTCGTCTGCAAACTTCCAGACCTGGCGTGGCTTCCACACTTTTAGAAATAAAAACAACGCCAAGATGGATCCGAGGCCGGCAATTACATCGGGCAGGGCAGGGCCGATAAAATTTGAAACCAGCCATTGCAATAATGCAAAAGTGAAACCCGACACCAAAATAGCCGGCAGCACTTCGCGGCTCTTTTTAAAACCACACATAATGTTTACGAGATAAAACGGCAGCAGCATGGAAAGAAAGGGTAGGGTTCGACCCACCATTTGAGAAATAGCCATCTCATTGATGCCACTTACCTGTGCGGCAACCGTGATTGGGATGCCGATGGAACCAAAGGCCACCGGGGCCGTATTTGCTAACAGGCAAATACCCGCGGCATATACAGGATTGAATCCCAGCCCCACTAACATGGCAGCGGTGATGGCCACAGGTGCGCCAAATCCTGCCGTGCCTTCCAGGAAAGCCCCAAAGGAAAAAGCGATCAGCAACGCCTGTATCCGGCGGTCTGGCGTGATGTCGGCCATGAACTGCCGGATGTCTTCGAACCGCCCGCTTTTCACGGTAAGGTTAAAGAGAAATACCGCAGGCACAATGATCCAGCAAATAGGAAATAGTCCATACAGTGCGCCATTGGCAGCCGATAGCAGCGCGAGGGAAACAGGCATTGTGTAAGCCAGCACAGCGATCAAAATGGCTATGAGGGTGGCCAGCAGGCCGGCGATATAGCCTTTCATCTTTTTTACAATGAGCGCCCAGAAGATGAAACTGATTGGCAGCAGCGCCACGAGCGCTGAGAGCGAAATATTGTTAAAGGGATCAATAATTTGTTGCCACGGCATGCCTGGGTTTTACAGCAATCTATCCCGCAAAGTGACGGGTTATTTTTTAATGATATAGTCCTGCAGCCAGTCTGCCATACGATCAGGCCAACTGTGGAGAGATTTTAATAATGACCTGTTTCCCATGTTGAAGCCATGCCCTCCCTGCCGGTACATATGCATTTCTACCGGAACTTTGGCCGCACGATACACTTCCAGTAGTTTCACGACCGGCGCCGAGCAACATTCGTCATCATTGGCGGCGATCATAAACAAAGGTGGCGCATTCCCGGAAACCGAGTCGGGTATGGCTAACGGTCCGGGGTATACGAGCATCTGGAAATCCGGCTTACCGTTGAGCCTGTCGACAGCATCAGCACCTTGCGTGTCGCCACGGCCGTCTGCATAGGCAACCATTGAAACGACTTCCCCGCCGGCGGAGAACCCGAGCATACCAATTCGTGCAGTATCAAGGCCCCACTCTCTGGCCCGGCTGCGCACGAGGCGCATGGCACGATAAGCATCCTGTTTTGCGTGCTCTTCGATTTTGTATGGAGAATTTTCTTCCCTCCCAAGCCGGTATTTTAAAACAAACGCCGTAATGCCAAGGGTGTTTAAAAATTGAGCCGGTTCGGTTCCTTCGGCATTTATCACCAATAACCTGTGGCCGCCCCCGGGACAAATAACCACGGCCGTGCCGTTGGCCTTTTCAGTCGAGGGGAAATATGCCGTGATCGAGGGATTGTTTATATGTTTCAACCAGTAGTCTTTTTGTTGCTCCGGCTCGTTTTTCATCGACTCGAAACCCGGCGCCCCGTTTTGCCAGAGCGGTATCACGGAAGAAGACTGAGCTGCGAAATGTCCATTGATTAAACAGAACAAGAAAAGCAGGAAGGAAAACATCCTCAAAGAACGAATATGCATGCAATCATTTTAGCTAAAGATAGGGAACACGAAAATTATGGGGAGCATTTTAAGTGGCCGACTGCCAGGAATCTGATAAACAGCGTCTTTGACATATTTCTTCTTAAATTTATCCCCCCGTTCAAGATTGCTGGCTAACCCTTGTTCAAATCCTATACAAAAACGTTTTCTAACTGACAATTCATGCACAAAGAAAAACACCCTTCTTCCCGCAGGAAATTTTTGAAACACTTTGCTGCGGGCACCGCGGCCCTCGGGGCAGGCACCCTGCCATCTATGGCGACGGCCGATGAAATGGAGACAAAAATTCTTCATTTTGACAAAAAATTTACCGCCAACGACCAGGTAAATATTGCCATGATCGGTATGGGCATCATGGGTTACAACAATGCAAATACTGCGTTGAAAGTACCAGGCGTGAAAATAGTTGCGGCTGCTGACCTGTACGACGGAAGGCTCAAACACGCTAAGGAGTTGTACGGCGATGACATTTTCGTTACCAATGATTACCGTAAAATCCTCGAAAGGAAAGATATAGATGCCGTCGTGATCTCCACAACAGACCATTACCATGCACGCATCACCAAAGAAGCTTTACAGAAAGGCAAACATGTGTATTGTGAAAAGCCGATAGTGCACAAGATCAGCGAAGGGCTGGGCGTAATAGAGGCGCAGAAGAAAAGCAGCAAGATAATGCAGGTCGGCAGCCAGCGGGTAAGCAGCCTGGTCTACGATAAAGCACGTGAGATCTATAAATCCGGGGAGATCGGAAAGCTGAATATGATCAATGCCATCTACGACCGGCAGGATGCACTCGGCGCCTGGGAGTACACCATGCCTACGGATGAATCCCCGCAAACGGTCGACTGGGAGCGGTACATCGCGGGTATGCCTAAGATCCCCTATGATCCCAAAAAGTTTTTCTGGTGGCGCAATTACAAAGAATTTGGTACCGGCGTAGCGGGTGATCTTTTCGTTCACCTCCTCTCCGGTACACACGTGATCACGGGTGCAAAAGGTCCGGAGAAAATATATGCCTCAGGCCAACTCGCCTATTGGAAAGATGGCCGCAACATGCCCGACGTTATGACGGCCATCATGCAGTACCCGGAAACAGAAGACCATCCCCAGTTCCAGCTAACCCTGCAGGTAAATTTTGTCAGCGGTACAGGGGGCTCAGAAGTCATCAGGTTTGTCGGAGACCAGGGCACGATAGATATTTACGGCAACGGCCTGAAAAATCATCACAGCATCATGGCGGAAGCGCCTGGGATCGGGGGTTGGGATGCGCTCAATACTTATCCCAAAGAGATGCAGGAGAAATTGAAGGACAATTATAAAAACAAATGGACCGCAGAACAAAGAGCAAGGCCTAAAAAAGAGGACATTGATTATCGCAACCCGGACGGGTTCGATGAGCATCTGCAACATCACATGAACTTTTTTGAAAGTGTAAGAACCGGGAAAAAGGTTGTGGAAGATGCCGTTTTTGGCTTCAGGGCGGCAGCACCCTGCCTTGCCTGCAACGATAGTTATTTTCAAAAGAAAATTATCTTCTGGGACCCGGTGAACATGAAACTCAAGTCGGCATAAATAATTTAGTCAAACCTTTTACTTCAACATAAATTACAAAATATGAACACCTCAAGGCGGAAATTCATTCGCAATAGTTCACTCTCAGTTGCAGGTGCACTGCTGCTATCAAGATGTGGAAACAGTAAGGCATCAATGCCGGCAAACGTATCAGCACCTATACTTGGCATACAACTTTATTCCCTGCGGGACGACATGCGCCAGGATCCCATGGGCACCATGAAGCAACTGGCAGCAATGGGCTATAAAAATGTCGAACATGCTAATTACGTAGATGGAAAATTTTACGGATATACCCCCACGGAATTTAAGAAAGTGCTGGCTGACCTTGGATTGAATATGCCAAGTGGCCATACTGTCTTTAATGCAAATCATTGGGATAAAGCTGCGAATGATTTTACTGATACCTGGAAACAAACCGTGGCAGATGCAGCGCTTGTAGGACAGCATTATGTCATCAGCCCCTGGATGGATGAGAAGCTGCGGAAAAGTTATGATGACACCGTTGCCTTCCTGGATCTATTCAATAAATGTGGCGAATTGTGTAAAAAATCAGGTATGTTGTTTGGGTACCATAACCATGATTTTGAATTCAATAATTTTCTCGATGGCAAACTATTGTACGATATCATCCTTGACAAGACTGACCCCGCGCTGGTGATTCACCAGATTGATATTGGCAACATGTATGGTGCCGGTGGGATAGCCATCGACGTTATAAAAAAACATCCTGGCCGCTTCCAGAGTATGCATGTGAAAGACGAGATTAAAGCCCAGGGTGAAGGCGAAATGGGAAATGCTTATGAGAGTACAGTGCTCGGAAAAGGCATTTTGCCGGTGAAGGATATTGTGGCGATGGGCATCAAGATTGGCGGCACAAAAGACCTCATCATTGAGCAGGAATCTTACCAGGGGAAGACGCCAATGGAAACAGCAAAGGAAGACCTGGCCATCATGAAAGGCTGGGGCTATTAATATTCAATTTCTACTTACCGAGTTACTTTGTTTTTAACCTCTCTGAAGTTAAGTGCCAGGCAATGCGCTGGGCTCGTACTGGGAATATTTTTTTCAGTGGGGGCCAGTGCTCAAAAGAAAAACGAAGCATATCAGTTGCACATTTTCCCTGCCACTTCAGCGATTACAATTGATGGGGAATCCCCAGAACAAGCCTGGGCAGATGCTGAAACTGCCAAAGATTTCTATATGATTTTGCCAATGGATACCTCCCAGGCAAATGTGCAGACGGAAGTAAAAATGGCCTATAACAAAAACAACCTTTTCTTACTGGCAATTTGTTATAAGAAAGGGTCGAAAACCTATTTCGTTGAATCCCTGCGCCGCGATTTTAGTTTTGGAAAAAATGACAACTTTTTGTTTTTCATAGATCCCTTCAATGATCAAACGAATGGATTTTCTTTTGGCGCCAATGCCGCGGGTGCACAATGGGATGGCACCATGTATAACGGTGGCAATGTGGACCTTAATTGGGATAATAAATGGGTCTCTGCCGTCAAGAATTATGACGATAGGTGGGTATTGGAGATGGCCATTCCCTTCTCATCGATCCGCTTCAAAGAAGGCATTACATCCTGGGGAATAAATTTCAGCAGGAATGATTTACCTAATTCGGAAAAAAGCGCATGGGCTCCGGTGCCGAGACAATTCCCCAGCGCTTCACTCGCCTACACCGGCAGCCTCGTGTGGGATGCTCCGCCACCCGCACCAAAAGCCAACATTTCCATGATCCCATTTTTGCTTACGGGCATCAGTAAAAACCATGAGGCGGGCTCCAATAGTCAATGGAAAAGAGATGCGGGCATGGATGCAAAAATTGCGCTCGGTTCTTCGCTTAACCTCGACCTCACCGTAAACCCTGATTTCTCCCAGGTAGAGCTTGATCAGCAGATCACTAACCTTGACCGCTTTGAACTTTTCTACCCGGAAAAGCGGCAGTTTTTCCTGGAAAATGGTGACCTGTTTGGCAACTTCGGCTACTCCACACTCAGGCCTTTTTTTTCCAGGCGCATTGGCCTGGTGGCACCGATAAATTTCGGTGCCCGGGTCAGTGGCAAGCTCAATAAGAACTGGCGCATCGGTGCAATGGACATGCAAACTGCTTCGGTAGGCAAGACCGCCCTACCAGCGCAAAATTTCGTGGTGGCATCTATCCAGCGAAAAGTGTTTTCCCGCTCCAACATTTCCTTCATTTTTGTAAATAAGCAGTCTGTAAATTATCATCCTGAGAAGGATTCAGTTTTTCCGGTACCGGTGTATTCGCAGTACAACCGGAATGTAGGTGTAGAGTATAACCTTGCGTCTTCTAATAATTTTTGGACGGGGAAACTTATGTTTCTAAAGTCATTTACACCCGGGGTAAAAACGGACGATTGGGTGCAGGCGGGCCATATTCAATATACTACCCGAAGCTGGAACCTGCTGTGGCAACAGGAGATCGTTGGTAAAAATTACAATGCGGAGGTCGGTTATGTGCCCCGCAACGGTTACATAAAACTGAATCCACAGGCAGCGCACAATTTTTTTCCAAAACGAAAAGGTGCGGTCTTGCTTCACGGTCCACGCTTTTCTTACACAGTGTATAATGATCAGCGGCTGAAAAGAACTGACGATGAAGCTTTTCTCGGATATGTCCTCAACTTCAGGAACCAGAGTATGCTGGATGCCTGGGTGGCACATAACTATGTGATCCTGCAACAACCTTTCGACCCCACGAACTATACAAAAGATACGCTGACGCGGGGCTCGATACACCGATGGAGCGCATGGGGCACTGATTACATCTCCAAACCGAAAAGCGTTTTCACTTGGTCGCTATCTACACGTTTTGGCGGATATTTTCAAAATGGCAAACGCCAGAATGTAACAGCATCTGTTGGCTACCGGTTTCAACCTTATGTCAGCCTATCAGTAAATGCTTCGTACAACCGCATCGAATTGCCCGCGCCCTGGAACTTAAACACCTTCTGGCTCGTGGGACCAAAGTTTGATTTCACCTTCACCAATAAAATCTATTTCACCACCTTTATCCAATACAATGAGCAGCAGGATAACCTCAACGTGAATGCGAGGTTTCAATGGAGATACAAGCCGGCATCTGATCTCTTTATCGTTTACACGGACAATTATTATCCATCGCCATTCCTGGTGAGAAACCGGGCATTGCTTTTAAAACTCACTTATTGGTGGAACACCAAAGTGGGAAAGAAAGCAGATAAACTCATCCCCTAACCGGCGGGCTTTCTGTACTTTTTAATAGCTGCTCCAACAATCACCGAAGCAAAAGTTCCAGCGACCACGTTACCCAGGATGGTACTGCCCAACAGGATAAAAAACACTTCACCTGTACTCGATTTATCTACAGCTGCAGGTGCATCGTGAATTTTCTCAGTATTGCCAGATTGAAAAATTTGCGGCGCAAAACTGAACGTACAGATAAGTACGATTAATACAGCAGATACAATTGCAGCACCTGATATGTACAGCCCTGCATTTTACGGACCGATATCCTGTTGCCAGTGATTTCCGTAAAAGATTAAGCAAAGAAAAATGGAGGCAAGAAAAATAGCATTTCCCAAATACATCAGCCAGATCTGGGAATCGTCGTCGAAATGTAGACAAATTGCAACCGGGATGCTAAAAAGGATAGCTATGACCAGGCCATAAATAAAAAACTGTTTAGGAATATTTAATAACATTACTGTAGGTGCTTCACAAATTGTTCCATCAAGTGCTGAGATGGTAAATCCACCAATCTTATCCTATAAATTTATAGTCTTGTGACAAGAGCCGATTGTACTACGATTATTCGTACCTGTTCGGCAAGATTATGGTTGTGATAGTGTGGAATTTTGAAAAACCTTCGGAATGACTAATCAGAAACTATTTATGCTACTTCTCGGCTGCAAGCCACCCGGAAGAAATACTGAGCAGCATGACATCTTTTTTTCGATCGGTGAAAAACTCAGCGATCTAATACCCGCAATAAAGAAGTCGTGGCCTGAAGCAAAAGGAGGAATTCACCTGGATGCGTGGAGAGAAGTTTCACGGGTGGACGGCTTTAACATCCGGATAATTGAAAAAGAAGAAAAGAAAAAAGATTTTGAGGCTGCACAAAAATTGTTCTTCATCAACCTCGGCGGTTATAAACAAAATGAGTTTGAAGAGTTTCATTATAAGATGATAGCCGTGGCGCCGGACAAAGGTGATGCGGTAAAGCAATCAAAAAAAACTGCTTTTTACAAACACACCGGGTTTAATAGTGCGCCTTCGCATGTGGATGACCGTTATGGAATAGATGTTGACGATATCTATGGCATTGAGGAAATCCTTTCTGATGAACTAAAGCTGCAATATGCCATTGAAATAATGCCCGCAATTGACACAAAAGAAGATGAAATTCATCTGGGGTATTTTACGATGGAGAAAATCCAGTTGATAGATTAAATGCCAGCCAAAAAATTTTTTCTAGATGAACCTGTTTGATGATATTCTTCATTTCCATACCGGCAGACCTTCCAGGAGGGACTTTCACTTAAAAGATGCTGAACTGGAATTTCACGAAGGATTTTTTAACCAGGAAACAGCCGATGCATATTACGAGCAGTTACTGGCGACTATCAATTGGCGGGAAACCAAAACAACTGTGTACGGGCAGGAATTCGATACACCAAGATTGACGGCCTGGCATGGTGACGCAGGCGCTGACTATGCATTTTCCGGGAATAAATTTCATCCCTTTCCCTGGACCCCGGAGTTGCTGAAGATTAAAGAAAAGGTGGAAGGTGCGGCAGGGATTTCCTTCAACAGCGTCCTGTTAAATCTCTATCGATCGGGTATGGATAGTGTGGGCTGGCACCGTGATGATGAGCCGGAGTTTGGAACTAATCCTGTGATCGCTTCAGTAAGTTTTGGTGAGACGCGTTCCTTTCACCTTAAGCACATGTTTGACAAACAGCAGGAAAAAATGGTGATTCCACTCACGCATGGCTCGCTGCTGATCATGAAAGGAAGCACCCAGCATTTCTGGGAACACCAGGTTCCAAAAACGGCCAGGCATATCAGTCAAAGGATAAACCTGACTTTTCGTGTCATCAAAAACGTTAGTTGAGGCCATATTTTTTTGTCACTGCTCCCTACGAAAATTTTTTCGCTTTCCAATTCAATTCATATCTTTTCCGAGCTAATCCTTAATATATGCCAACAGATAACAACAGCAATTCCAGGAGAAAATTTTTAGCCCATGCAGCTAAAGGTGTGATCGGTGCTTCCATGTTTCCCGCTATCATTAGTTCGAAAGATAAAGCCCGGCACATCCTGGAACTCAAGCGGCCAAAACAAAAATTATCAGCCAATGACCAGGTGCAGGTCGCGCTTATTGGCGCCGGCGGGATGGGCAGCGAAGATGCCAACACCTGTATCAAAGTGCCCGGAGTGAAGCTGGTCGCTGCCTGCGACCTCTATGACGGCAGGCTTGCAGACGCAAAGAAAAAATGGGGAAATGATCTTGCGAC
>JBBQSI010000004.1:0-27764 GCA_038213975.1 Chitinophagales bacterium | reverse complement strand
AAGGCCGGATCCAGATCACCTGTTGTAGTATTCGTAATAGTGATGGCATTCTATCTGATGTCACGAATGGGAACTTTAAAAGGGCTTGTACTTTTCGCTGTAATGCTTGGAGTGGTGGTGGTATTCATCGATCCTATTATCGAGATTCTTCACGCCATGGGAAGTAATATTGGAGATAGGCTCAAAAACATAGTGGTGGAAAGAGACACCAGTGGACGCGAAGAAATTTGGTCAAATGTTTTAGGTATTATCAGGAAGTCACCCATTTTTGGCGATTATTACATTGTTCCTTCCGGCTTCGGCGCCGGAATGTATCCGCACAATTTTTACCTGGAGGCCTTTATGACAACTGGAATTATAGGAGGGATACCGTTTTTAATTTTAGTATTTTATACCATTTACAGAACATATAATTTATTGAGAATTCAACACCCGGCTAGTTGGATTTTGCTGCTATACCTGCAAATCCTGATCTTCGGTTTTTTTTCAACCGCCCTTTATTCAGCGCAGGAATTATGGATACTAATGTTTATGACATTGACTATTGAACAACCTGGAGAAAACATCGCAGAACTAAAACCGAAATTTTTTTAAAATGGTAGTGGCTCCGGTATTACTTTTTGGATTCAACAGGCCGGATTTAATTGCAAAGACTATTGATGCACTCAAGCTGAACAAACTGGCAACGGAAACAGAATTAATAGTTTTTTCCGATGGGCCACGCAGCGACAAAGACATAATACAGATAGGGAGATTGAGGGAAATTGTAAAATGCACTAAAGGATTTCGTTCCGTGACCTTAATAAAACAGGAAGTAAATAAGGGATTGGCAAATTCTATAATAGATGGAGTTTCTGAAACAATTGAGACACATGGGAAAGTAATAGTGTTAGAAGATGACCTTATCAGCTCAGACAATTTCCTGGTATTCATGAACAAGGCACTGGATTACTACCAGGAAAACAAATCTGTCTTCTCAATCTCTGGATACACTTTCTCCTTTAGTTCCAAGTCAAAACGAGATGTTTATTTCACAAAAAGAGGAAGTTCGTGGGGATGGGCTACGTGGGCTGATCGCTGGAAGAATGTGGATTGGGCAGTTAAAGATTTCGACACTTTCAAATCAAATATTGGTGAGCAGAAACAATTTAATAGAATGGGTACTGACTTAAGTGATATGCTATCTAGGCAGATGGCGGGAAAAATGAATAGTTGGGCAATTAGATGGGTTTACCAACAACACAAAGAGGATAGTTTTACTGTGTATCCTACCAAATCCAAGATCAGGAATCTTGGCTTCGGAGAAACTGCGACACATACCTTTGACTACTTTAACAGGTATGATACGAAACTGGACTTGTCACATCAACAACAATTCGATTTTACTAAGCCCCACTTAGACAATACCCTGACGGTTCAGTTCGTAAAAATGTACTCATTACCAACAAGGATACGTTACAAAATCCTGAATAGCATCCTGGCTCCGCTTGTAAGGAAATTCAAATGATCACAGCGTGACTAAGAAAAAGAAAATTCTCTTTCTCCTCCATTTGCCGCCACCCGTTCATGGAGCAAGCATGGTCGGCCAATACATCAGGGATAGCAAATTGCTGCGAGAGGCATTTGAATGTCGTTTCCTCAAACTTTCTACTTCTACCTCCAATGACCAGATTGGCAAGGGTGGTTTCAAAAAAGTAAGCATCTTTCTGAAAACCTTTTTCACCTTGAAAAAATTGGTAACGCGACAAAAATTTGATCTTGTTTACGTCACTTTTTCTACCACAGGCGCCGGGCTTTACAAAGATTTTATATTGGTAAGATTAATAAAACATTATCAAAAAAATATACTCTATCATTTTCATAACAAGGGAGTAAAAGAAAATTCTAAAAGATGGCTTAATGACAAGATATATCACGCTGCATTTCGAAACACCAAAGCCGTCTTATTGTCACAACGCCTTTACGAGGATATCTCAGGCTATTTTTCTAAAGACCGGGTTTTTTACTGCCCCAACGGCATTCCTGATGGGCCTTCACGCGAGACAACTGAAGTAACACCCGACCGAAAAAGCAAAATTCTTTTTCTTTCAAATATTATTATAGAAAAGGGCGTTTTCGTGTTAATGGACGCGTGCTCAATACTTGCAGACAAGGGGCTAAACTTTCATTGCGATTTTATAGGCGATTGGGCAGAAATTACCCCAGAAGAATTTATTCAAAACCTTTGCCAGCGAAAAATATCGTCGTACGTCACTGGACATGGTAAAAAATATGGAGCCGAAAAGAATGCATTTTTCGAGCAGGCCAACATATTTGTGCTACCCACATATTATAAAAAAGAATGTTTCCCATTGGTATTGTTAGAAGCAATGAAGTACAGCTTGCCTCTAATATCTACCGACGAAGGTGGTATCGCAGATATTATTGACGATGGTGAAACCGGAGTTATTGTAGAAAAGCAAAGCGCTGAAAAGCTGGCATATACCCTTGAAGTTTTAATTCGGGATCCAAAATTGCAAAAGAGATATGGAATGAATTCCCGGAGAAAATTTGAGATGAATTACACTTTGTCAATATTTGAAAAAAATCTGGAGATCATATTATCGCGTGTAGTCTAAAATAAAAATTTCAGCTACGGCCTTATCTTTACAATTGTCGCGGAAAATTCCGGGCGTGTTTTTTAAAATTGCAGAAAGTTCGGAATGAAATATGCTCTTTGCGGCGTTGTTAAAATTAATCTCTAAAAATTACGTTGTAAACCAGTATGAAATACGAACGTCTTATAAAAGTACAATCACCTTCAGTGCAATCGTCTTCCATGACTACGAGGCAACTTTTTTCTGTCAATTTCGCCATCACCAATTATGAGGAGGCCTCAGATGTGATAATTGATAAAGCTAAAAAGCGCGAGAGCTTTGGGGTAAGTGCTCTTGCGGTTCACGGGCTCATCGAAAGTGTGCGTGACAAAGGTTTTAAGAATGCACTGAAGAAGCTTGATATGATTGTTCCGGACGGGCAACCTGTGAGGTGGGCACTAAACAGTTTTCATAAGACGCGGTTAAAAGACAGGGTAGCAGGGCCAATTCTCACCCGGTATGTATTGCAAAAAGCAAACCAGGATGGTCTTGGTATTTATTTGTACGGCAGCACGCAAATGACTTTAGATAAGATTGGGTTATTTATGCAAAAAAACTACCCAAATGTAAAAATCAATGGCACGCATGCTGACCGCTTCCGTGAAGCCACGCCTGAAGAGGATTTGGCGGACATAAAAAAGATCAACGAAAGTGGAACACACATACTATTAGTTGGAAGGGGATGTCCACGCCAGGAAAAGTGGGTTTCTAATCATATCGGCAAGATCAATTCGCCAATGCTTGCTATCGGAGCAGCCTTCGATTTTTACGCAGGGAATATCAATCATGCTCCACAGTGGATGCAGGATCTTGGTTTGGAATGGGTATACCGTTTTATACAGGATCCGAAAAGAACCTGGAAGCGCTACTTGATACACAACAGTCATTTCATTTATTTATTCATAATGTGTAAGCTACGTTTACACAAAGTTCAATTTTAATCTACTCATGAAAATTGCCTTGATCACAGGTTCAGGTGGCCTCATCGGAAGTGAGTCCGTTGCCTTTTTTGCCGACAAATTTGATAAAGTAGTCGGTATTGACAACAATCTAAGAGAATACTTTTTTGGAAAAACCGCGTCAACCACTTGGAATGTTGATCGTATAAAAGAGCGCTATTCTAATTACGAACATTATAATGCGGATATCCGCGATTATAAAGCGCTGGAAGAAATCTTCAATAAATATGGTAAGGATATCTCCCTGATTGTACACACGGCAGCACAACCAAGTCACGATTGGGCATCGAGTGAGCCAATCACCGACTTTACGGTAAATGCAAACGGTACGCTCAATATGTTGGAACTTACCCGCCAGCATTGCATCGATGCTGTATTTGTCTTTACGTCAACAAATAAGGTTTACGGAGATACGCCAAATTTCCTGCCGCTGGTAGAATTGGAAAAAAGATATGAGATTGATGAGTCGCATCCTTTTTACAAAGAAGGTATTGACGAAACAATGAGTATCGATAATTGCACGCACTCAGTTTTTGGCGCCTCTAAAGTTGCAGCGGACGTAATGGTGCAAGAATATGGCAGGTATTTTAATATGAAAACTTCTGTGTTTCGCGGTGGTTGCCTTACAGGTCCTAATCACTCAGGTGCTCAGCTCCATGGTTTCCTGGCCTACCTGATGAAATGTGCGATTGGTGGACAACATTATACCATTTTTGGTTATAAAGGAAAGCAGGTTCGCGACAATATTCACAGCCATGACCTGGTAAACATGTTCTGGCATTTCTATAATGCGCCGCGGATCGGTGAAGTATATAATGCCGGTGGTAGTCGTTTTTCCAACTGTTCGATGCTTGAAGCCATTGACATGTGTGAAAAAATCACCGGTAACAAATTATCGTATTCTTATTCTGAAGAGAATAGAATCGGTGACCATATTTGGTATATTAGTGATGTTTCTAAATTTAAAAATCATTATCCTGATTGGTCATATCAGTTTGGAATCGAGGAGACACTTGTGGAGATGTATGCATCATTTACCAAACGTATGGCACAACCTCAAACAGTTGCGTAACTAGTTTGGTATTTCTTATAAAAAGTCCGGGTCAAAAGTCCGGACTTTTATTTTTGAAATATAATTAATGTAGAAAACTGTTTTAGAGCCACAGTCCCACTAATTTTTTTCCCGCTGAAATCTTCAGCTTCACCTTGAACAGTCAGGTTTTTTTGTCTGAAGCTGTCATTTGTCATCAATACCACCCTGGATCGTCCGTTTTTATTTGCAGACAAATATTTGGAGCCCGAGATTAAATTTCCATAGGATACACCAAAACTGTGATAAGTGAAAATCCTATCTGCCTGTCTGCCTATTTTAATTTTAAAATTCTTTGCGTCATTAGTCTCACTGGCGAATTGATTTTCTGAAAAACTTCCCCAGTTGAGCAGGTCGTCAGATAGTGAAGTAAAATAATACATAGCTTGCTTGGGGCCGAAGGAAACAAATTGATTATTGATAACTGAAATATTTCTGACAAGGTAGTCACTTTTGTCACTTCTAATCTGGAATTGGACGCGGGCATTATCAAAGCTCTTATTTTTTTCTACCAGAATGTCATGAGTGTTATGCAGATAATATCCAACTCCTGCATTCCGAACAGTGTTGTCTTGAATTATTAAATTGTTTAGAAAATCGTCGGCATAAATACCCACGGAATTATTGTTGGAACTAGTAGTGCCTGTGCCTGAAGCGATTCCATTGGATACAATATTAGATGCGATTAATGTTCCGCTATACTTTTCTCCCTTTTTACCCTGAGCATAGATTGCACCTCCATCCTGTTTTATGAGGCAGAATGAGTCGATTACATTATTTTTTACAATACTGTTGTTTCTGCCGAATTTTATCCCAATGTAACCCGTACGGTTGATTGTATTATTCGTAGTTATGCTCCCATCACCACCGTTGGAGATAGCAGCTATTCCCGCATTATTTTGTGTCATCCCTGCAATATTACCCGTGTTGCGAACGCTTGAGTTACTAACTTTTGAATTTTCAGACACATTAATACCGCTGTTTAAAATATCATGGATATTACAGAAATCTATAGATAAATTTTGCAGTTTTTTAGAATAAATACCATCTTGGCCAGCGAAGGAAATTTCGCAATTAGCGATATGAAGATTTGAACCTGGACCTCCGAAATCCATTGCATTCTTATTGCACCCAACTAGAGCGATGTTTAGAAATTTAATAAAGGAGCTCGCTTGACTCACAACTAAATTGTTTCGCAATGGTATCCAAACATCAGTGGGATTATCTTCAAAATAAACTTGAAGTTTTCCAGAATGAATATCAAAATACCATTCTCCATTTTGGTCGAGCGTTGCAGGGTGATTCTGTATAAAAAACCCAAACCCTTCTTTCGGCTCATAAGTAAGCCCTGATCCAAAAGTAAAAGAATTTATATTTCTTGAAATTACGGTTGCTTTGTCAATTGTATATTGCGAGGTCCTTACCACGATATCTGCTCCGCCGGTGAGTGCTGGGATAAGTGGAGTTGCTGAAGTGATGGAATTTTTGCCTATGTGTGAGGCAATTTTGAGATAACCGCTGTTCGGGTCAGACAAGTTCGGATATCGCCCAATAGGCAATACCCTATTTTGTCCAACAACAATATTTATCTCTTCAGAATAATCTATAGGATCGTTGCTCTCGAATATGCCATTGCCCAAATTTTTCCACCTGGATATTTTTTGAAAGCCTGTAATTTCCGGTTGTTCACCTTTGCCATAGGCTCCTATAACTATCGGTTGCTTTTCCGTACCGGAAGCAGTTATGCTAATTGTTCCAAAGAATGAATCACCCCGCCGGAGTAAAATGGAATCCCCCGGTTTCACGAAACTAAAAACTTCATTGATTTTTTTGATCGATTGCCAGGGAGTGGCTGGATTAGTCGCCTGGTTTATTGACCGCCCGTCATTTCCTTCGGAAGATGAAAAATAATAGTTAGTTGCATGAGCGGCAGAAATCCAAGAAAAAAATAGAAATATGATCGGGGTAAGTAGTTTCATAAAAGGTTTGATATCTAATTTATTGCCAGATCCAATGATTAGACACCATCTAAGGCAATGACAGCAGGAGCAGCCTGAGCTTTAACACTACTTTCAATAAAATCCCCGCCGCGGCGGGGTAATCGTATCGAGGAGCGGACTTGAACCGCCGACCTTCGGGTTATGAATCCGATGCTCTAACCAGCTGAGCTACCTCGACATTAAAATTCAATTTAACTTGAATTCTTTCGGGGCGGCAAAGATAATGTTTTGATTAAATTAACGCAGTTCTCCGTTGAACTTCATTGGTACGCCCGGGATAAACTTCCAGCGCTTTTTCAAGACAGTCCATCGCTTTGTTGAGTGAAGCCTGGTTTAACACATAGGCGAGGCGTACTTCTTTTTTTCCAAGGCCTTCGGTAAAATAAAAGCCCGTTGCCGGAGCCAACATTACTGTTTCTCCTTCAAAGGAAAAATCCTGTAAGATCCATTGACAAAATTTGTCCGAGTCATCAATGGGAAGGGAGGCCATCGCATAAAATGCGCCACCGGGTGATGGACAGAACACGCCCGGCATAGCATTAAGCCTTCGCACAAGGAGATCCCGTCTTTCCTGGTACTCAGCTTTAATTTCCAGGAAATAATCGCCTGGTAAATTCACAGCAGCCTCTCCGGCGATCTGCCCAAACGAAGGTGGACTTAATCTTGCCTGTGCAAACTTCAGCGCCGTCTGGAGCACCATTTTATTCCGGGTCACGAAACTCCCGATCCTTGCCCCGCATGCACTGTACCGCTTGCTGATGGTGTCCATCAAAACTACATTTTCATCCAGGCCATCAAGTTGCATGCAACTCACATGCGCTCCGTCGTAACAGAATTCACGGTAAGCTTCATCGGAAAACAAAAACAAATTGTGCTCCAATACAATTTTTTTCAACACTTCGAGCTCTTCGCGGCTGTACAGGTAACCGGTGGGATTATTCGGATTGCAAATGATGATCGCCTTCGTTTTTTTGTTGATTAATTTCTCAAAATCCTCAATTGGGGGCAAAGCAAAACCGTTCTTAATAGAAGATGTTATTGGCTTCACAATTACATCAGCCGCTACGGCGAAGCCATTGTAATTTGCATAAAAGGGCTCCGGAATAATTACTTCATCACCTGCATCGAGGCAAGTCATGAAGCCGAATAAAATCGCCTCACTGCCACCAGTAGTTATTAGTATGTCATCCGCCTGAACCTTGATCCCCACATGCCGGTAATATTCAACTAGTGCGTTGCGATAACTTTCATTTCCGGCGCTGTGGCTATAAGCCAATACTTTAAAATCTGAATTGCGAACAGCTTCAAGAATTTCTGTTGGTGTTTCTATGTCAGGCTGTCCAATGTTTAGATGGTAAATTTTTACGCCTTTAAGTTTTGCCTCTTCTGCAAACGGAACTAATTTTCTGATTGGGGAAGCTGGCATAGCTGCTCCGCGATGACTGACGTTGACCATTGAGCAAAGATACTAGGATGCAGTACTCACCCAAAGTATGAGATGGTTTATATAAAGAGAAAGATGTAAAAAGAAAAAGCTCCGGGAAGGAGCATTTAGCAGGAAAAATCTGTACCACGTACGGGATTCGAACCCGTGATTCCTCCGTGAAAGGGAGGCGTCTTAACCCCTTGACCAACGCGGCATTTATTTAAGGTCGGCAAAGATAACTTTAGCGTTTTTTGAATCCAAATAATATTTGGAAAGGCTGCGCACCGGCAAGATCAGGATTAAAACTTAGGACAGGGAATACCTTTGAAGCCGGCAGGTTTTTTAATGTAGATCAGCGAGAGTTCCATACCGCCCCGGCTCTGAGAACCTGCTTTTAAAGATGAAACATTTATATCGTAAGTAGCCCCGATACGCAAGCCGGAGAATTCCAGACCTACATAGGGGATGATAGCATCATTAACTCTATACCATGCACCCAGATAAACATTCGATGGATCAGCACTGCGATCATCAATCGGAGCCGAAATAGCACCACCGACATTTATTTCAGATGCCTTATTCTGCGTCTGCCAGATGCCACTTGTATGCAGCGTAAGCAGGTCACTAACAGGGAAGTAACCGCCGGCGCTGATGGTAGTACGGGGAGAAATATTCCAACCGCCGCCCTTGAAACTTTCTTTCGGGCGATTAATATGATACATGGAAGCGGCCACATAGTAATTGTTGTCTTCGTTGGTGGAACCCGTATATATCAATCCTGCATTCACGTCCAGGTAACTGATATTCAGATTGGAACTACTAAAAATATCCTGGGTAACTCCTGTAAAGCCAAATGGCGTCAACTGATCCTCAAAGAAAAGTTTGCTGTTATCAAGGCGCTTTTGTCCGTAAGTGCCCTGGAAGCCAACACCTATTTGCTGGAAACCATCTTCGTCGAGGGCTTTATGATAAGAAGTGGAAAGAGCGAGATAGTTGTTGGTGAGAATTCCGCCACCTGCTTTGTCGGTAAGAGCAAGAATACCAATGCCCCACGTATCGAAATCCGGTAACCTGTCCTTTAGAATTGCAAAATCGACACTTACGGTTGCTGTAGTATATACGTTATTAAATGCCGGCCACTGGTTTCTGTAATTGCCTGCGACACGAACCGTCCCATCAAATTTCCCCGTAAGTGCAGGGTTTAAAGTGAGTGGAGAGGCAAAAAACTGGGAAAAATGAGGATCCTGGGCCTTTACAAACAGCGCACAAGACAGCAAAAAAATAGTGGTACAGGCAATTTTTTTCATCTTAAGCAAGAGTTCAGTTTCTAAAGATAAGTTTTATTTGATTCTACCATGTTCCCGCTGCCAGAAGGTTTAACAAGAAAAATGATCACTTATTGCCCAAACTTGTTGCATACAGAAGATTATTAAAAATATTTACATAAAACAGGATTCTATTACATCTGCACCTTCATCCCGTATGCCAGATCTCCTGCATCTCCCAGCCCCGGAACAATATATCCCTTGGCTGTCAATTCATCATCAATATCTCCACACCAAATGATGGCCCGCGGTTCTGCGCGGAGCACATATTCCAGACCAACAGTACAAGCTAATGCGCAAACCACATGAATTTCAGCGGGGTTTCCTTCCTGCCTGATAAACTGGATAGTTTTTATCAGCGAGGAACCTGTTGCTATCATCGGATCGGAAATAATTACCACGCGGCCTTCCATATCGGGGCAACTAATATATTCCAGGCTTATTTCAAAACTACCGTCCTTTTGATGCTTTCTGTATGCACTGATAAATGCGTTATCAGCTTTATCAAAGTACCTTAATAAACCATTATGCATTGCAAGGCCAGCACGTAAAATAGTCACCAACACAGGTTGAGCTCTCAAAACCTTACATGGTGCAGTGCCCAGGGGAGTTGTAATCTCTTTAGTATCCCATGCAAGCTGTTTACTAATTTCATAAGCACATATCTCCCCGATTTTTTCGAGATTTCCTCTGAACCTCATCCTGTCTTCCTGTACCTCAGCATCTCTCAGCTCGCTGAGCCAGTTTGTTATTAATGAATGCTCTTTACTTAGATTCTTAATCATCGCATATTGTTTTGCAGGTGCTGCCCATCAAAATAATACATTTAAACAAATCTAACTTCTTAATTTCATCTCAATCAAACCAGTGTTAAACAATGGTGTACCGGGCAATTGGATTAATGAGTGGTAGTTCGCTGGATGGGCTGGACATGGCGTATGCAGAGCTTATTGAAAATGCAGGGAGTTGGGCCTTTGAAATAAAGGAATGCATTTGCCTTTCCTATCCTGGCCAATGGGAAGAAAGATTAAAGTCTGCAGCAAACCTGCCTGCAAAAACCTATATCCTGCTGCATAGTGAGTATGGTCATTTTTTAGGAAATACCGTCATGGATTTTATCACAAAACATAACCTGGAACACCAGGTAAGCTTGATAGCTTCGCATGGCCACACCACATTTCACGATCCTGAAAACAAGTATACGCATCAACTCGGCGATGGTGCAGCTATTGCTGCAGCTACCCGGCTACCGGTAGTCAGCGATCTCCGAAATGTGGATATTGCGTTTGGCGGGCAAGGCGCACCTATAGTGCCCATGGGAGAAAAATTGCTGTTTCCCAGGCATAATTGCTTCCTCAATCTTGGTGGCATTGCAAATATTTCAATCCACAGCGAACGGCCCAGGGCATTCGATATCTGCCCTGCAAACGCAGTATTGAACAGGCTTGCTGCGCTTTCGGGCTCAGCGTTTGACAAAGATGGTAAGCTTGCGGCAAAAGGAAAAATTTATCAACAACTCCTTGATAAGCTCAATGAACAAAGCTACTATAGGCTTGAAGGACCAAAATCCCTTGCAAATGATTTTGGCACCTATACGATATATCCTATTCTTTCTTCATCAGGTTTATCACAAAATGATCTGTTGGCAACATTTACTGAACACATTGCCTCCCAGGTAAAAGAATCTTTAAAAAAACATATTGAACTCCCACAGAAGTCATTGTTCATTAGCGGGGGAGGTGCATTCAATCGCTTTCTTGTAGAAAGGATTGCCGCTCAATTGGAAGAGATAGGTTTTGACATCTACCTGCCTGAGGCGGAAATCATTAATTTCAAAGAAGCCCTGATCATGGCACTACTGGGAGTACTTCGCTGGAGAGAAGAGTTTACGGTTGATAGATCTGTGACCGGCGCTACTCAGTCAAGCATTGGAGGAGCATTGTGGCTGGGTATGGATGAATGAATAGTTTTTTTAACTTCTTCTGAAATAGATTTTATCTAATTTTCTATTTAATAAAGCCCCCATGACAAATTTTTTTATTGCCGGAATGTTTATGGCAATATTCTCTATAGGTTGCACCAATGATACACCGGATCTGGTATCAGAAAAAGAAAGCTATACGCTCACGAAAGAAGAATTGCGCCTGAAAGAACACAAAAACCCTCCGATGTTTATCAAAGTAACTACTAACCATAAACGTAATTTTTTCGGCCAGACTGTTATCAAGGGAACCCTGATCAACAATGCATCTGTTGCTTCATTTAAAGATATAGAGCTAAAGCTATATTTTTACAGCAAAACCAAAAGCTTGCTTGAAACGGATAAGGAGACTATTTTTTAAGAACTTACCTCCGGCGAACGTACTAATTTCAAAACGAAATATTTCGCTCCCAAAGGAACCGATAGCGTGTATATTGAAGTGTTGAGCGCAAAGCATCTGGATTGATCCCGGCTAGGGCCATTACCTGTTTTACCATACTGTTTTACCTTTTTAAAGTAAATATATCCCCTTGGAGAAAACGATTGTAACAATTTTACTGTCGATCATCGTGCACCCGCTTTTAGCGCAGTACTACATTCGCGGCGAGGTGAAGGATGAAAAAAACCAGCCTCTGCAAAACGTAAAAATCTGGAGACCTTCTACAAAATCTATTTTCTACAGCGGTATGACGGGTGGTTTCGGAATCCCAAGCAGAATGCAGTACGACTCACTGGAATTTTCCGCAGATGGTTTTGCAACGCAACTCCTGAAAATTAAATGTGATGACTACCAGGAAATAACCATGCATCGGCTACCCGCCACCGCTATAAATAAAAAATCCAGGCTTATTTCCATCACTGTAGGCAAAGAAGGGCACATTTACCCGACAGCGTATTACCAGGATGAAACTTATCGCACGCTGGTCGAAAACGATTTTGTAAAATGTGACGCCAACAGCACTACAGGGTTTGCCCTGCGAATAGACAAGGCTTCTTACAGCAATGTGCGAAGATTTATCCATCAAAAAAGTAAAGTCCCAACGGATGCAGTAAGGGTAGACGAAATGTTGAATTATTTCAATTTCAATTATAAGGAGCCCACAGGGAGTGCAGTTTTCAATATCGAAACTAATGTTACCAATTGTCCCTGGAACAAAGAAAATCGCCTGCTTTTCGTAAATCTTTCTGGAAAGAAACTCAATCTTGACAAGGTGCCTCCTTCCAACTTTGTTTTTCTGATCGATGTATCCGGCAGCATGGATCTTCCCAATCGCCTGCCTTTATTGAAGGAGGCGTTTCAGCTTCTTGTTAAGAGCCTGCGTGTAAAAGATACTGTATCGATTGTCGTTTACGGAGGAACAGTGGGTATATGGCTGCCGCCAACCGGCGGAGGTGAGAAGCAAAAGATCGTGCAAGCCATAGAACAATTAACGGCCTCGGGCGACACACCCGGAGAGGCCGCTATCAGGAGTGCTTACCGGTTAGCTGAGCAGACATTTATAAAAGGAGGGAATAACAGAATAATTCTGGCGACGGATGGCGATTTTAACGTGGGGCAGAACACAGAAAAAGACCTTGAGGAGTTGATAATTAAGGAAAAACAATCGGGGGTATTACTGACGTGCCTGGGTGTCGGCATGGGTAATTATAAGGATTCGAAAATTGAGGTACTGGCAAAAAAAGGCAATGGCAATTTCGCCTACCTGGATGATGCCCGCGAAGCAGAGAAAATTTTAGTAACGGAGTTTACCCAAACATTGTATTCTATAGCAAACGACGTGTACATTAAAATGCATTTTAATCCCGAAATTGTAAGTCAATACAGACTTATAGGGTATGACAATACCAAACAGGTATTATCACAAAATTCTGATGAACTCGAGGGAGGTGAGATTGGTGCAGGCACAGGCAATACCGCGATTTTCGAATATACTCCTTCGCGTGCCGATTCTATCCCTGACCCGAGCCTGTTGTTAGCTAACCTCAGCCTTTTTTTTCGCCAGCCTAATGACAGCACACAGTATTCGATCAACTACAAATGTTCCAACAATTTTGTGTCGTTTGACAAATTAGATAGAAGCCTGCGCTTCGCTACGGCAGTTTGTATGTTTGGACTGAAGCTGAAGGAATCAAAATACTTTCCGGAAGACCTTGATTGGGATAAGATTCGACTGATAGCTTTGCAAAGCCTCGATGCCGAAGATTTTCTTCAAAAAGAATTTGTTGGCCTCGTAGATAAGACTGCAAATATCTATGCCGACAAGAAGAAGAAAAAGAAGTTTTCGATCTTTTAAACTAAGCGAAAGTTTCCCGGATTTTTTCCCAGAATGATTTATCGTTCTTATCTGGCTTAGGCTGGAAGTTCTCACTTTTGTGCATCTGCTCAAGAATATCTCTTTCTTCATCTGAAACGCTCTGTGGAGTCCAGACATTTACATGTATAAGCTGATCACCTTTCTCGTGCGAATTTATACTGGGGAAGCCTTTTCCTTTCAGCCTGAATATTTTGCCGCTCTGAGTACCGGCAGGAATTTTGATTTTTGCCCGACCGTCGATGGTGGGTACTTCTGACTGCGTTCCGAAAACTGCATCCGGGAATGAGATATAAAGATCGTAAGCGACATTTAGCCCGTCTCTGCTCAGTTGTGCATGGGCTTCTTCCTCGATAAGAATTATCAGGTCACCCGGCCCGCCGCCACGCTCGCCCATATTTCCTTTGCCACTCATGCTAAGCTGCATGCCATCTTGTACGCCTGCGGGAATGTCGAGGGTTACTGTTTCTTCTCCATACACGCGACCTTCACCTTTGCAAGTAATACACTTGCTGGTGATCACCGAACCTTCACCATTACAGGCCGGGCAGGTAGTGACAGTTTGCATTTGCCCAAGGAAAGTATTCTGCACACGCCTTACCTGGCCGTTGCCGCCGCAGGTGCTGCAGGTCTGCATACTATTTTTATCCTTGGCGCCGGAACCACCGCAAGTATTGCAGGCGATGTATTTTTTTACCTTAATAGTCTTTGATGCCCCTTTAGCTATTTCCTCGAAATTCAATTTGATCTTCACCCGTAAATTACTCCCCCTGACTCCCCTGCTTCTTCCGCCCCCTCCGCGGCTTCGTCCGCCACTAAAGAAACTTCCGAATACATCATCACCGAAAATATCTCCAAACTGGCTGAAGATATCATCCATATTCATATCATGTGAAGAGAAACCGCCACGCCCTGGGCCAAAAGCGCTATGACCAAAGCGATCATACTTTGCTCTCTTGTCAGGATCGCTGAGCACTTCGTAAGCTTCGGCAGCTTCTTTAAATTTTTCTTCTGCGGCATTGTCACCGGGATTCCGGTCAGGATGGTATTGCATTGCCACTTTGCGGTAAGCTTTCTTTATTTCATCTGCACTTCCCGTTTTCCCCACCCCCAATATTTCGTAATAATCTCTTTTAGTAGACATTGAACTTACCATCGTATTTAATCACCATTCTAAATGTATTGCTGTTAATTTGGGAGGTGGCAGGCTATTTACCTACAACTACTTTTGCGAAGCGAATTAGTTTATCGTTAAGATAATAACCTTTCTCAATTTCATCTACCACTTTACCTTTTTGCTTTTCATTTGGCACGGGGATTTCGGTTATAGCTTCATGCTTCTCCACATCAAAGTCAGTCCCAACACTTTCCATTTGTTGCAGGCCTTTTGACTTTAGGGTTTTCCTCAACTTTGCAAAAACCAGGTTTACACCTTTTTTGATTTGATCGGCATCGGCAGTTTCCTGCATTTGCTTTTCTGCTCTATCGGCATCATCTAACGTTTCCAACAATGATGTAATTACTTCTTTGCCGGCGGTCTGTATCAAATCAATTCGCTCCCTGGCATTTCGGCGTTTAAAATTGTCGAACTCCGCAAAAAGCCGCATGTATTTTTCTTTCTGTTCCGTAAGTTCACCCTGCAGCTTTGTTAGCGCAGCATCATCTTCTTCCTGCTCAACGGCAGTATCGAGATCGTTTGTTTCTGCATCAGGAAAAGGAGAAAGTTCAGATTCTTCTATTTCCTGGTTATCTTCTTTTTCCAAAATGTCCTCGTTATTATTTTCCATTCGTTTTTTTTATAGGCTGCAAAGGTAGGACAGTCAAACTTTTTGCCAAGAAGAATAAAGGGACAAATTGACACTATGTCAGGCCAAACAGCGTCAGCAGATTTTTTTCAGCTTTTAAAATCTTTCCGGGCGGAAAGCAGATAATTGTATGGCTGGTTCTTTACCTGAGATAATGTCTGACAGCAATTTGCCAGTACCAGCTCCCTCCGAGATTCCAAGCATTGCATGGCCTCCCGCAATAAAAAGGTTATCGTATTTAGTATGTGGACCAATATATGGAAGTCCGTCAGGCGTTACCGGTCGCAAGCCAGTCCAGATGCCTTCATGGGGCGGCAGGGAAATGTCAAGACCGGGGTAAAAAGTTTTTACGGATTTAAAAATACCAACCATCCGGTCATAGAGGATTTTACTTTCCAGGCCACTGAACTCCATGGTGCCGCCGATACGGAGCTTACTATTCCAGGGAGTGACTGCACAACGGCCATCTACAAGTATTGCCGGGTAACGAATATTGGGAACAACATGCTCATAGGTATAACTGTAGCCTTTACCTGGCTCCAGCAATAACTTAATACCCAACTTAGACGCAAGAACAGGTAACCAGCTTCCAACGGCAAGAACGATGTTTTCAGTTTCAATTTCCCCCCCGTCGGTGACAATTGATTTTACTTTTTTTTCCTCTGTGCGAAAACCCTTAACAGCCGTTTCAACCTTAAATGTCACACCATTTTTTTGGAGGAAGTCTGCCATTGCCAGCATAAATTTTCCCGGATCAATGTGCGCATCATCCTTAAATAATACGGCACCGGAAACTCTCACTTCGACATCAGGCTCTAACTTTTGGACATCGTCACCAGAAAGCCTTTCTACTGATAAACCTAATTTTTCAGCTTGCTCCGCCAGTTCCAGCTCGTGATAATAGGTCTCCATGTTTTTACACATCATCAAACAGCCTATCTCCTGCATGCCGAACACATCTCCAATATCCTCGCGGATTTCATTCATTAAAAGCCTGCTTAGCTGGAGAATATTATTGAGGTGAGGAATGTTTGTTTCCATCACTTCTTTTCTACTGTTCCTAAAAAAATACCAACCCCATTTCAGGAAATTAAGGTCCAGGCGCGGCTTGATATAAAATGGACTTTGCTTATCGAGAATATACTTCATTCCTTCGGCAAAAATGCCCGGAGACGCAAGAGGCACAAAGTGGCTTGGCGAAAGAAAGCCCATGTTTCCGAAGGAACATCCGTCTTTTATATCCGTTTTGTCAATTACTGTAACCGCATAGCCTTCTCTCACGAGATAATAAGCGGTGCACAATCCACTAATTCCCCCTCCGATGATAGTGACTGAATTACTTTTATTGGGCTGCCGGACCATTATTGTTTGCTTGTTTTAGTCTTAAAAATTAGTCGCTGTTGTTTGGACAAAATTATGGGTTAAATATTCCAGGCGAAGAGCTGAGTGACAAATCAAACAGCCAATGTATATGCGATGAATCAGCAAAAAAATATGAGTTTGGACCGGTCATTCGCAAGAATGGGAGTTGCAAGTTATAAGATCTGTTTTTCCAACAAATCTTCAAATGTGTCCCGGCGGCGAATGAGTTTCGCCTTACCGTCTTCCACAAAAACTTCTGCCGGGCGCAGACGGGAGTTAAAGTTGGATGACATTTCAAAACCATAGGCTCCGGCATTATAGAAAACCAGGAAATCACCTTCTTTTACTTCATAAATTTTTCTATCCCAGGCAAAGGTGTCTGTCTCGCAAATGTTACCTACTACCGTGTAAATTCTTTCCGGGCCTTTCGTATTGCTCACATTTTCTATCCGGTGATAAGCCTCGTAAAACATAGGCCTGATCAGGTGATTAAAACCGCTATTTACTCCAGCGAACACAGTTGCCGGTGTTTGCTTCACGACATTTGCTTTTACGATAAAGTAACCGCATTCACTCACGAGGTACTTGCCAGGCTCAAACCATAATTGAATTTTCTTCCCTTTAGATTTTTCGAAGTTTTTGAAAGCCACGGTAACTTTATCCGCGAGCAATTTGATATCTGTTTCGATATCCCCTTCCTTGTATGGTACTTTGAAGCCGCTGCCCAGGTCAATAAAGTCAATGTCTGGGAAATGCTCGGCGATTTCAAACATTACGTCGAGCCCCTGCAGGAAAACATTTACATCTTTTATCTCGCTGCCTGTATGCATATGAATACCCTTCACCTTTATGCCAGTACTCTTCACCACCCGCTCGATGTGACGCATCTGGTGGATGCTGATCCCAAACTTGCTATCGATATGGCCGGTGGATATTTTGAAATTGCCTCCCGCCATAATGTGTGGATTCAATCTGACGCAAACGGGATAAGATCCGCCAAACTTGTGCCCATACTGTTCAAGAATTGAGATGTTATCAATATTTAAAATGACACCCAGGTCTTTCGCCTCAATAATTTCTGTAAGATCAACACAGTTCGGCGTGAATAATATGCGGTCGGCGGAAAAGCCCGCCATAAGACCAATTTTCACTTCATTGATGCTGACACAGTCCAGGGAAGCACCAAGATGCTGGATATACCGGAGTACATTTACATTGGAAAGTGCCTTACAAGCGTAAAAAAACCGCACATCAGTTTTATCAAAAGCCTTTGTAAGCTTTTCGTACTGAAACTTAATTTTTTCGGCGTGATAAACGTACGCCGGTGTCCCGAATTCATTCGCTATATCCACAAGTTGTGAATGTTTTAAAGCTGTTGCCATATCTGTAAGTTGTAACCTTGAGTGAGTGGGAGAATCAGGTATTAGATGCCTCAGCCGGCAGGCCGGTGTTTTCCGGAAGTGTTTTAGGCTTTCGACCGTCAGCGGATTCATCATCAACCGGTTCATTTTCGCCGGGTTCATTGTCTGAAATATCAGCCATCTGGGTCGCTTCAACAATTTCCTGGTTGAGTACCTCCTTAATTTTTGGAAGTTCGTCCGGGCTATTAATGCCAAAATAGTCCATGAAAGATTTGGAAGTAGTGTAAATAAGTGGCTTCCCCGGCGCATCTTCTTTTCGGCCGGCAATTACCACCAGTTCTTTTTCAAGGAGCTTTTGAACCGCATAATCGCAGTTAACCCCACGAATGATTTCTATATCTGATTTTGTAGCTGGCTGTTTGTAGGCAATAATGGCAAGAGTTTCCAGCGCAGCCACCGAGAGTTTTTTTAGAAATTTGTCGCCGTTAAGTTGAGCAATAGTATTATGATATTCTGTCTTAGTAAGAAACTGCCATCCACCACCACTTTGCACGATTTCGAAAGAATAAAACTCCGCCTGGTATTTTTCCACAAGGGCGTCAATGGCCGCCTGCACAAGATCCTCGTTGGCGCGATCATCTATAAAACCAAGGGCACTATTGAGCATCTCTGTCAGCTCAGCCAAGGGCATAGGCTTGTCGCTGGCAAAAACCAGCGCCTCTATCTGGGGTATGATTACACTAAGTTCCATGAATTAACTAACCCGTTGAAGTAATAAATTGAAGGATAAACCCTTAGAACTTTTTCAATTGGACAAAGCGACAAATTATCCTTTCAGTGCCGCTGCCCCACTCACAATTTCGGTCAACTCGGTAGTGATAGCTGCCTGCCTGGCCCTGTTGTAGCTGATCTTCAGAGATTTCAACAGCTCTTGTGCATTATCGGTAGCCTTGTCCATAGCCGTCATCCTGGCTCCATGCTCGCTTGCGTGGGCATCCAGCACTGCTTTGTACAGTTGCGTATTCAGAATCTTCGGCATCAATTCCCGGATCAGGACATCTTTGTCTGGCTCAAATATGAAATCTGCCTTCGCCTCACCGGCTTTGTTTCCCGATTTCTTCACAGGCAAAAACTGCTCAGCTTTGAACTCCTGGGAAGCGGCATTCTTAAATTCGCTGTATACTAAATCCACGGCATCAATCTCACCTTTCAAAAATGCTTCCATTGCATAATTTGCTACGCTGGCAACATTTTCAAAACTTAAATCGCTGAATATATTCCAATACTGGTTAAGTACGTTGTATTTGCTTTTTGTAAAATGTTCAAAACCTTTTTTACCCACCGGAAGAATCACCGAGCTCTCTTTTCCGGAAACAGCAGGATATTTCTCCGCTATCACCCGCTTAGCAAGTTTAATAAGCGAACTATTGTAACCGCCGCAAAGTCCCCTGTCACTGGTAATAATAATGACCAAGAGCTTGTTTACCGACCGCTCTGCTGCTAAGGCCAAGTTTACATCGCCGTCAGAATTGCTGACAATGTTAGAAAGCATTTCCTGGAGCTTCACCGCATAAGGCCGCATCTGTACAATGGCATCCTGCGCACGCCTCAGTTTAGCAGCGCTTACCATCTTCATAGCCTTGGTAATTTGTTGCGTGCTTTGAACGCTTTGAATCCGGTTTCTGACTTCTTTCAGTGCACCACTCATATGGTATATTTTACGGGGGGCAAAGTTACGTGAATGACTATGGAAAACAATGTGGAGTAACCAATAACTTTTAGGCAGCCTTCTATTAGGATCTTCACCATATTGATCATAGTGTTTCAGTTTACTATCTTTGCAGATTCATTATGAGCAAAAAAGGCAAAGTTTTAATGGCAATGAGTGGCGGTATTGACAGCACCGTCGCTGCGCTGATGCTGCACAAGCAAGGATATGAAGTGGTGGGCATTACCATGAAAACCTGGGATTATGCAACATCAACCGGAAATTCCAAAAAAGAAACGGGCTGTTGCAATCTTGACAGCTTTAATGATGCGCGGCAAGCCGCCGTAGATCATGGATTTCCCCATTTTATCCTGGATATCCGGGAAGAATTCGGTGATTTTGTGATTGAAAACTTTGTGGAAGAATATCTCGCTGGCAGGACGCCTAACCCCTGCGTCATGTGCAATACACATATCAAATGGCGGGCTTTGCTAAAAAGAGCAGACGCACTTGGCTGCGATTTCATTGCCACTGGGCATTATGCGCAGGTTCTTCTGCATGACAATGGAAGGTTTTTTATCCGTAAAGGATTGGACGAAACAAAAGACCAGAGCTACGCACTCTGGGGACTTCAGCAGGATTTACTTTCACGCACATTGCTCCCGCTGGGAAAATATAGAAAGTCTGAAATCAGGGAAATGGCAGCAAACTTTGGTTACCCTGAGCTGGCTAAAAAAAGCGAGAGCTATGAAATTTGCTTTGTGCCTGATAACGACTACCGCGGTTTTCTAAAGCGAAAATTGGAAGGCCTGGAAGAAAAAGTAGACGGTGGTTCATTTGTGAACAGCCGTGGTGAAATAATTGGTTCACACCGCGGTTATCCATTTTACACCATTGGTCAACGCAAAGGACTGGGTATCGCTTTGGGTGAACCGGCATTCGTAACGGAAATTATCCCCGAAACAAATACAATCGTGCTGGGTTCGGAAGCGGAGCTGGAAAAAACCGAAATGAAAGTGGCCGGCATAAACTGGATGAAATACGACACGATCCCAAATGCTGCTGGGGTGCTTACAAAAATACGATACAAAGACAGGGGAGCGATGGCTGACCTGTTCAAATACGAAAACGACGTAATTGTCCGTTTTAATAGCAATGTAAAAGGTGTTGCCCCGGGTCAAAGTGCTGTTTTTTACGAAGGAGATGATGTGATAGGTGGCGGCGTCATACAGCGGTTTTCCCATTAATTTTTCACAAGTGGAACTTACTTTTTTGTCTTCCTTACTGAGATCTGGCGTTACATCTATTTGCTTTGCGGTAATAGCGACCTCGTGTAAGAAGCAAAGCGTGACACTCGATCCTGTGCCGTTGACCACATATTTTCCTCTTGAGATCGGACATGAAATCACGTACAGCCTTGACTCGACCGTATTCTATACAAACTTCGGCCAGCAGGCAACCATCAATCACTACGAGGTAAGAGACAGGGTGGATGCCCAGGTAACAGACAACCTCGGCAGAAACAGTTACAGAATTCTCCGCGATATCAGAAAGGACAGTACGAGACCCTGGATTCCTGATAATACGTTCATTGCAATACCTACAGGAAACAGTATCGAGTATGTTGAAAACAATCTTCGTTTTCTGAAACTGCAAGAACCTGTGCGGCAAGATTTTTCCTGGGAAGGCAATTCATTTATTGATACGTACACTAACCTGCTGGACCTGAAATACCTGGAAGGCTGGGATTATATTTATGACAGTTTAAATGTTTCACTTTCCATCAATGGGCTTTCTTTCGATAGCACGATTACTGTATTGCAACGGGATGAATTTCTTGGCCAGGACCCTGCGATCCCGAACACACAATACGCCGAGAAGAACTATGGCGTAGAAAAATATGCTGCCGGTGTTGGCCTCATTTATAAAGAGTTTATCCATTGGGAATACCAGGGTAAGTTTACGCAATCCCCTGGCTATTCTGGCTATGGAGTGAAATTAAGTATCATCGATTTCAAGTGACCCTATACAATTCATCAGTTAAATCCCTGGTGATGAAACTTATTTTCCTGCTGCTGTTCGCTTTGTTCGTTTGTGACAATGCGTCTGCTCAAAGCTCCAGGTACATAGTTGTTTTAAAAGATAAGGCTTCCACCGCTTTCAGTTTGGCTAACCCACAGGCCTTTCTTTCTAAAAAAGCCCTGGCGAGGCGAATAAATCAGCAAATTAAAATTGATAGTTCGGACCTCCCGGTGCCTGCTATTTATTTACAACAATTGAGCGCCATTAGTGGAGTAAAAATCATTAATCAATCGCGCTGGTTAAGCCAGGTTTGTGTGGAAGTAGCCGATCAGCCAGGCATTACAGAAATAAATAAACTTTCTTTCGTAAAAGTAACCGCTCAAATAATGCGGCCGTTGGTTATGCAAATTTCAACCGGCAACAAATTCTCTGAAGAACTTGAAACACAGGCAGAGTTTAACACAAACCAGACTTTAAACGGTCACTTCCAGTACGGCTTTGCATCAGGGCAGATTCATTTACACGAAGGAGAATTTTTGCATGAAAATGGCTTCCGTGGTGAAGGAAAAACAATCGCGATCCTCGATGCCGGATTTTACCATTACCAGACATTGCCCGCCTTCGACAGTACCCGCGCCGCAGGTAATATTCTGGGGACTTATGATTTCGTAACAAACGATACGGAGGTGGACAATGACCATCCGCATGGCATGTATTGCTTTTCAGCTATGGCTGCAAATATTCCGGGACGGCTGGTGGGAAGCGCGCCAAAGTCAAGTTATTATCTTTTCAGAACAGAAGATGCAGCGACAGAATCTCCTTTAGAGGAGCAAAACTGGGCTGTGGCGGCTGAAGCGGCAGATAGTGTCGGCGCAGACGTTATCAGTTCTTCGCTTGGCTATACCACTTTTGACAATCCCGCTTTCGATCACACATATGCCGACATGGACGGCAATACTACAATCGCGGCCAGGGCCGCAGACATGGCGGCAAAAAAAGGAATGATCGTAGTTTCCTCGGCCGGTAATTCAGGTAGCCAGGCGTGGCATTATATTGCAACTCCTGCTGATGCTGATAGCATAGTCGCAGTCGGTGCAGTCGATTCCCTGGGAAACGTAGGAGCGTTTAGCAGTTATGGTCCGTCGGCAGATGGCCAGGTAAAACCCACAGTTGCGTCAGTCGGCGTAAAGACAGCTTTGCAAGGCACGGATGGAAATATTATCAGCGGAAACGGTACCTCCTTCGCCGCTCCAAACCTGGCTGGATTGATCACCTGCCTTTGGGAGGCTTTTCCAACTTTCTCAAACATGGAAATTATCGATGTGGTAAAAAGATCAAGCAACCAATATAATAATCCCGATGACCGTATTGGTTATGGGATTCCAAATTTCAGAAAGGCGTTCTACATACTGCAGGATGAATACATTGCGAGAAATTCTGTGCGGGTGCTGGGAGATGATGGAATAAAATTATATCCTAATCCAGCGAATGATCATGTGTCAGTCATCATCAAAAATATTAGTCAAACTCCGGGAAAAATTCGCCTGATTAACGGCCTTGGGCAGTTGTTCGAAAGCCAGGAAGTGAGCTTCAGCGGCTCAATGCCGGCGATAATTTCGTTTGACAATCTGCAAAAATTACAGCCCGGCATTTACTACATCCAATACGTGGCAGGGGACAATAATTTTACAAAGAAATTATTGATTTACTGAGTTAGGCTTTTCTGAATACAGCAATATATAATGTATCCGCCCGCGATGAGTAACCTTTTAAATAAGCAGATTCCAGTAAATCAATCCCATCAATTTCAGCAAAATATTCGCAGATTTCTTCATTTTCCTGGCGGAAAACAGAACAGGTAATATAAAACAACACGCCGTTTTGTTTAAGATTCGACGCTGCATTTAACACAATCTGGCGTTGCTTTGTTACATATTTCTTTAAACTCTCGTCTTCAAAAAAAATTAAAGATTCAGGTGTACGTCCCCAGGTACCTGAACCCGTACATGGTACATCGGCAATGATCGTATCGAATTTTGATGGGAGATTTTGGCTGGACGCAATTGAGAGATCCAGTCTCTTTGATTGATAGTTTTGAATGTTCGCTTCGCGGAAACGTTCCTGCAAATTTTTCAGAATACTTTTTCGTACATCGCTAACCGTTAGCTCCATATCATCCAGCATATCTGCCATTAAAATAGACTTGCCACCGGAGCCGGCACAGCAGTCCCATACGGCTGGCTTTTCGTTCTGAGGAGACCTATACTTTTTAAAAAAATTCCCTATCTCCTGTGATTGCTGATCCTGTACCACAACTTCCTTATTGATGTCAAGCACTTTTTCAATCGATGTACCATTTTCGAGTGCGAGGCAGTTTTCTCCTGAAAATTGGTACGCAAGTCCAGCGGCTTTCAATTTTGCTATGACCTCGTCATGTCGCCGGGGACGAATTCTCAAATAGAAAGCGGGTTGTAAAAGAAAAGATTTGGAAAAAGCATCAATGTCTATTTCTTCACTCAGGTATTTTGCTGCAGAAAATATCCTGGCCGCACAAAAAATATCGCTGACGTTTTCCAGGCGCTGCGCCCGGGCTTTTGTTTCGCTTTCACAGACATAAATACCCAGTTTTAATTTTACTTCCTGGGTTATAGGCTTACTAACGCCGTGGCCGAGCCGAAAAAAATCATAACACAATTTCCTGATAAGTTTTCTATCACGGGAACCGTGCTTTTTGTGAGAAGCAAAGTAAGATTTTAGAAAAAGATGAAAAGGCTGAAGGCCCTTATAATGCTGCAGGATTTGCTTGGCATAAACGATGTGGCGGGCGTATAAAGAATCTATTTTCAGCCCATCTGGTAAATCCAAAAGATGAAGATTAAATATTTAACCTAGCTCGAGCAAAGCCTTAACGGGGTCTTTGCCAAAGAGTAATTGCTCAGGGTTTTCCAGCATTTCTTTTACCCGCACAAGGAAGCTGACAGATTCTCTGCCATCTATCACTCGGTGATCGTAGCTCAATGCCACATACATCATCGGCTTGATGACTACCTGCCCATTTACTGCCATCGGCCTTTCTATTATATTATGCATTCCAAGAATTGCACTTTGGGGGATGTTAATGATCGGCGTACTCAAAAGCGAACCGAAAATTCCTCCATTCGTGATGGTGAAAGTTCCCCCTGTCATTTCCTCAATGGTAAGTTTACTTTCCCTTGCTTTCGTCGCCAGTTGTACCACCTCCTTTTCGATCTCTGCCATACTAAGGCTTTCAGCATTTCTAATTACAGGCACAACAAGACCCTTCGGAGAGGAGACGGCAATAGAAATGTCACAATATTCGTGGTAATTAATATTGTCCCCATCTATGTTTGCATTAACTGCAGGCCATTCCTGCAGACCGAAGCATATAGCTTTAGTAAAGAAACTCATGAAACCAAGATTCACCTCATGATGTTTTTTGAAAAGCTCTTTGTACTTCGCCCGCAATTCCATGATGTTACTCATATCCACTTCGTTGAAAGTGGTGAGCATAGCTGTAGTATTCTTAGCTTCAACCAGGCGACGGCTAATAGTCCTGCGCAGGCTGCTCATTTTTTCAGCTTTCTCTTCGCGGGAGAAAAGTTCTCTTCCCTGCGCTCTGCCAGGATTTGCCAACACACCCATCACGTCGTGCTTGGTAATCCTGCCGTTGGAGCCGGTCGGTGTTACTTTCTTGGCATCAACCTTTTTATCTGCGATCATCGCCGCTGCTACAGGAGTCGCCTTCACCTCAGGTGTATCGGCACGCTGAGGTGAACTCTTTTCTTCACTCTTTGCAGGCTTCGCTTCCTTATCATCAGTTTTTTTATCAGAAGCGGAGTCAGCGCTTTTGGTTTCCTGCCCATTATTTTTATCGGCTGCTCCTGCTGGTTTTTCTGCCTTGTCATCAATAGTTGCTGCTACATCCCCAATCTTTAGCGTATCATTTTCCTTTGCCACGGTGTGCAGCACTCCTGCCTGCTCTGCGTTTATTTCAAAAGTGGCCTTCTCACTTTCGAGTTCTGCAATCATTTCATCTCTTTCTACCCAATCGCCATCATTTTTCATCCACTTTGTTAAGGTAACCTCGCTAATGCTTTCTCCGATCGATGGAACTTTTATATCTATTGCCATGAAAAAATGTTATGTGCTACAAACCTAAGTTAAAAACAAAAATTGCCAATAATTGATGACGAGCTTGATCAAATTCTAAAAGCAGTATTTACTATTTCCGCTTGCTCCTGGGCATGTACTTTCGAATACCCCGTCGCAGGTGCTGCGCTTGCAGGACGGCCTATGATTCCATAATTTATGGAAGTAAGGTTCATTTTAAGGAAAGACGCAGCTCCCATGTTCACAGGCTCTTCCTGTATCCAGTACCAAATGGCTTTATTATATTTTTTATAAAGTGTCAGCAACTGCTTTTCCGGCAAAGGGTAAAGCTGCTCCAATCTGATGACGGCAACATCATTCCTTTTTTCCGTTGCTTTCTTTTCGGCCAGGTCAAAATAGACTTTACCGGTGCAGAAGAGAACTTTTCTTATTTCATCTGCAGCCTTCACCTCCGCATCATCAATGATCTCTTTAAAACCGCCTGAGGTGAATTCGTCAACGTTACTATAGCTACCCGGATGCCTTAGATTCGCCTTTGGAGATAATACGATCAGCGGTTTGCGGAATGGCCACGCAATCTGGCGCCTGAATGCATGAAAGAGGTTAGAGGATGTGGTGATGTTAACCACAACAATATTCAGTTCAGCAGACATCTGTAAAAAACGTTCCGGCCTGGCACTGCTATGCTCCGGCCCCTGCCCCTCGTAACCATGCGGGAGTAATAAGACGATGCCGTTCATCCGCCGCCATTTTTGCTCCGAGCAAGTAATGAATTGATCAATAATTGACTGTGCAGTGTTGGCAAAATCCCCAAATTGCGCTTCCCAGAGAACAAGGCTGTTAGGGTTTGCCATTGCATATCCATACTCAAATCCGAGCACTGCATATTCACTCAGGAGCGAGTTATAAATCCTGAAACGTCCCTGGCTGTCACCAAGACTGGTTAGCCTGTTATAAAACTCATCTGTCTTTTCATCCCGAAGAATAGCATGCCGGTGACTGAAGGTCCCCCGCCGTATGTCCTGTCCGCTCATTCGCACATCTTTGCCTTCGTTGAGTATACTCGCATATGCTAATAACTCCCCGGTTGCCCAGTCAATTTTTTTCTCGTCATTGAACAATTTTACTTTGTCCTGCAAGATCTTTTCCACTTTCCGAAGCGGCTTGAACCCGTCGGGCCAGGTCATTATTTTTTTAAATAATAATTCGAGAGCATCTTTGGAAATCGCTGTCACTGGTGAGGAATCGAAATCAGCTGCAGTTGCTTTGCGCAAGCTTTGCCACCACATCTCGGGAAGCTGGTATGTGTAAGGAAGCGGATTCTGTTTGATGTCATCTAACCTATCCTGTAGCTCAGACCAGAATTTTTTCTCCATCTCCTTGGCTAATTCAGCAGTTCCTTCTTCACCATTTTTCATCAACGCCTGTATATAGACCTCACGGGGATTGGGCTGTTTTTCTATAAGTGCATATAAACCTGGTTGCGTAAATTTCGGATCATCGCCTTCGTTATGCCCGTGCCGACGGTAACAAACCATGTCCACAAACACATCGCTATTAAATTCCTGCCGATAGAGCATGGCAAGCTGTGAAGCTTTCACGACTGCCTCTACATCATCACCATTCACATGAAAAACAGGAGCCTG
>JBBQSI010000003.1:0-29671 GCA_038213975.1 Chitinophagales bacterium | reverse complement strand
TGCGTTTTTCAAAGGCATATTTTTTATCGCCCGGGAAATGGGCTGACAAGTCTTTTTCAATAGAAAGAACCGAGTCTGCTGCATACCCGCTTTCCAGTACAACATTCCATATAAAATCCGAAGGATTGGCGATATATTCAGCCTTCCCTATGAAGAGATCAAACTCTTTTTCTGCAAGCAATTCAGGTATGCGGCTTTCCCAAAAACCATGAATTCCTCTTTGCCCGGTTCGCTGGCCGTTGTGATTGCTTGAAGCATGTAGCGGAACATGAGCGTCGGCTATATAATGCCCGATCTCTGCACTGTTTTTCAAGATGGCGGAAAAATCTTTCTGCTTAAATGCTTGTGTAAGCCGGGAGAGCATGCGCGGTACATGCCAGGGGACAATTCCATTAGCCAGGATGGTTGCCTCCGTAAATTTTTGGACGGCTTCTTCATATTTTCGGGGCAATTCAGAAAAAGGATATGCTCCATAAAAATCGATATCAATATAATGCCGGGCTCCTTCGCTTTCAACAGCATACCTTCTTTTATCAGGGTCTACGGCATGTTCTGAAATAAAATCAATATTAGGTTTATAGAGCAACAACATCTCCGGCGGCAGCAGCCAAACCGAGAGTTCATTGATCTTTCTGTGCCCATAAAATCCCCAGGCGAAACTTTCAAGGCCAAGACCGAAGAACATGATGATGAAAACTAATTTTTTCATACTTCCGGGGTTTCGCTCTCCATCAGCAGGTCGTCGTGTGGTCCGCCTATTGACTGCGTGACACCACCGCTGACCGCGAACTTCATACTTTGTGCGGCGCTTATGTTTGGGATAATTTTTACCCTCTCTTTGGGAATAATATATACGTTCCCTGCTACACTATAAGCCATCGGCAAATAAACAGCAACATAGTTGTGCATACCAAACGAGCCCATGTCCTCCTGCGTAATAAACCCAACTCTCCAAACATCAGTATCGTCCACAGAGGCGAGCACATTGTGGGTAAATTTTTTTTTGTTTCCGGCAAATGCTTCAAAAAAATCCTTGATAAACGTGTAGAACAATTTTACGCCGGGTGTACGCTCCAGGTAACGATCGAATAACGACAAAATCCTGCCGAGGACAAAGAAAGAACTCAGCCAGCCGGTGAGGATTACAAAGCAAATAATGATTACAAACCCGAGCCCGGGTATATTGATCGCGGGGCGAAGAATCCCATCAATGCGGTCAAAAATCAGGTAAATGAAATAGATGGTGATAGATACAGGGCCCAGGACAAGGAGGCCTTGTAAAAAGTATTGAATAAGCTTTTGGTAACGTACCTGGGAGTTCATGTGGTTTGAAATTGAATATTAAAGTTACCTCTAACCATCCATCATGTAAAATCCACTGCTGGTGTAAATTTTTAGTCGGAAACTTCGGTAACGTGTAAAGTTTCCATAGTTTTGCGCCCGGATGGATATAAAAGAGAGAATAAAGCAAAAGGCCGATGAACTATTTCGGCGCTATGGCATTAAGTCAGTGACGATGGACGACATTGCTGAGCAACTGGGTGTTTCAAAGAAAACAATTTACCAAACCTTTTCTGACAAGAGCGAACTGGTAGATGACGTGATTGTTAGTATAATAACGGAAAACCAGTTTTGCTGTAAGCGTGATAAAGCGCAGGCTTCAAACGCAATAGAAGAAGTTTATCTGGCTATGAGAATGATGCGGGCGATGTTTGAGAACATGAACCCTGCAATTGTGCTGGATATTGAACGCCACCATCCCCTGACTTATCAAAAATTCCAAAAACACAAATTTGATTTCCTGTTCCGGATAGTAAAGGAAAATATAGAGCGGGGAAAAAAGGAAGAGTTATATCGTCCCGAGATAGATCCGGAGGTAATGGCAGTGATCAGGTTAGAAACGATGATGATGCCTTTTAATGAAACGTTGTTTCCAAAAAATAAATACACCCTGCTTTATCTACAACAGCAATTAATTGAATACTACCTCTTTGGGCTGGTATCTAAAAAGGGTTACAAACTCGTATTGAAATATCAGGATGAGGGCTTTCTTAAAGAGGGCAGGATTTAAAAATTTAGCAGTATGAAAAAAACATTGTCGTCATTGGTTTTAGGTTTACTCGGCTTAGCAAGTAGCATTTCAGCCTCCGGGCAAGATACCACCATTCATAGCTATGAATTCAGTGCAAAGGAAGCAGTGGACTATTCCTTGCAAAATTCCGTGCAGGTGAAGAACGCTTTGCTCGGTATTGAAAACCAGCGGCAAGTAAACAGGGAAATTACAGCTGCTGCGCTGCCAAACCTTTCTGCCAGTGGCAGCATTAATTACAATCCAAACGTTGCCACGCAGAGCTTTCCGAATTTCATTGCCGCAGGTACTTACGGTGTGTTAGTTCAAAACAATATAAAAGATGGGAATGGAAACCCCATCGTATCGCCTTCCGACTTTGGCTTTATCCAGGCACAGTTTGGATCAAAATATTCCTGGACCGGAGGTGTAGATTTTTCGCAATTGTTATTTGACGGGCAGGTATTTGTTGGTTTGCAGGCACGCCGGGCAGCCATACGGAACGCAGAACTTGGGGTGGAAGTCACCAGGGAGCAGATAAAAGCCAACGTCTACAAAATATATTACCAGTTGGTGGTGGGGCGGCGCCAGATATTCACGCTCGATGCTAATATTGCCAACTACCAAAAGCTATTACACGACACACGCATTATTTATGAGAATGGCTTTGCTGAAAAACTGGACGTTGACAAGGTGCAGGTGCAACTGAGCAACCTGGAAACGCAAAAACTCAAAACACAAAACCAACTGGACGCGGGGCTAGCGGGACTTAAGTTCCTGCTCAACATGCCCCAGGGTGATCAACTTACGCTAAGTGATACTTTATCTGACGCCGAATTAAAGGAGAATATCCTGACTGAAGATTACATCTACGATAACCGGAAGGAGGTGCAACAACTTGAAAATGCGATTAAGCTAGGTGAATACAATGTGAAGCGGTATCAGCTCAGCAAATTGCCAACGCTTTCACTTTCCGGAAACTATAGCCAGAGTGCCCAGCGCCAGCAGTTCGATTTTTTTAAAGGACCTTATTTTACTTCTTCGTTCATTGCGTTGCGGTTGAATGTGCCCATCTTCGACGGGTTTGCTAAAAATGCCCGCATTGAACAGGCACGAATAAGCCTCCAACAAACTCAAAATAACCTCGAACAGCTGAAATCATCCGTGGACAATGATATAGCGCAGGCACGCATAAATATGAAAAGTGCGCTCCTGACGCTGGACAATCAGCGTAGGAATATTGAGCTGGCAGAGTCAGTGTACAATAGCACCAAACTAAAATATGAGCAGGGCCTTGGCAGCAACCAGGAAATTTCCAATGCCCAGACGGACCTGGTGTCAGCGCAAAATAATTATTACGGATCGCTCTACGATGCTATTAATGCCAAAATCGATTACCTGAAAGCTATCGGGAATCTTTAGATAAATAATTACAAAGTCAACGAGAAAATTATGAAACAACTTACCAGGCTTTCGCTTTTTATCCTCTTCACCGCTTTCACACTTTCCTGCGGAAATACAGGCAAAAAAGAGAAGGAGGGTGCCCTGAACGATAAGAAGGCAGAACTTCAAAAGCTTAAAGGAGACAAGACCAGGCTTGATGAGCAAATAGATAACCTGGAAAAAGACATCTCACAATTGGATACTAACTCCTCGCTTACCGAGAAACCAAAGCTTGTCGGTTTAACTACTGTTAAGATGCAGGACTTCAAGCATTACCTCGAGCTACAGGGTAAGGTAGATGCGCAGAATATTTCCTATGTCGCTCCCCGCGGACAAGGTGGCCAAATCAGGCAGATACTCGTGAAGCAAGGTGATTATGTAAGAAAGGGTCAACTCGTTTTGAGATTGGATAATGCTGTAGCAAGCCAGTCTGTCGTTGCAGCCAGGCAACAAGTGGCCAGCGTGGAAGCCCAGCTTGAATTAGCAAAATCTGTCTATCAGCGCCAGAAAAATTTGTGGGATCAGCATATCGGCACAGAGGTGCAGTTGCTACAGGCTAAAACAAACGTGGAATCGCTGGAGGGACAGCTAAAAGCAATTCGGGAAAATGTTCGTTCTGCTCAAACCGTCGCAAACCAAAGCAATGTATACAGCGATGTAAATGGTATTGTGGATGAGGTGACGGCGCATGTCGGTGAACTTTTCACTGGCAATCCCCAGGCAGGAGGATATGTGAAGATTGTAAATAAATCCAATCTGAAGATAACAGTAACGGTACCGGAAAACTATGTTTCAAAAGTTTCAAAAGGCACACCTGTGGAGGTATCAATGCCTGACATCAATAAGAATTTCAGCACGACCATCAGTTTTATCAGCCAATCCATTGGAACAAACTCACGGGGCCTTACAGCGGAGGCAAAAGTTCCTTCAGGGATGGAGGTTCGTCCGAACCAGGTAGCTAAGGTGAAAATACTTGACTACCAGGCGGCCAATACTGCAGTGATCAATGTGAATACCATCCAGAATGATGAGGACGGAAAGTTTGTGTTAGTAGCGGCGAAAGAGGGAGATAAGATGGTGGCCCGGAAGCGAAGGGTAATCCTTGGCGAATTGTCAGGAGATCAGATTGAAGTGAAGCAAGGTTTGAAGGACGGAGATGTACTTATCACCGAAGGATATCAGTCTGTATATGACGGCCAGGCTATCACCACACAGGCGGCATAGGGCAGCAATTATTCAGAGACTATACAAAATACTATTATGAGCTTAAGGGACAATCTGCCGGGAAAATTTAAAGAGTTCGGTCCTACTACCTGGTCGATAAAGAATAAGACCTCTATATACCTTATGATCATTTTTGTATCATTGATCGGTATATATCAGTTTGCCACTTTGCCTAAAGAGCAATTTCCTGACGTGGTGATTCCTACAATTTATGTGTCTTCCTTGTATGTCGGAAATTCTCCGAAAGACGTGGAAAACCTGGTGACACGACCTATTGAAAAACAACTGAAAGGTATTACGGGTGCCAAGATTAATAAGATTACCAGTACCTCACAGCAGGATTTTTCTGCGATTGTCGTGGAGTTTGAAACGGATGTAGAAAAGGAGATTGCGTTGCAGAAGACGAAAGACGCGGTGGATAAAGCGAAGATTGATCTTCCCACCGACCTTACGGAAGATCCGAACGTGCAGGAAATCAACTTTAGTGAATTCCCCATCATGTATATCAACCTGAGTGGCGACTATGATATGATGCGGTTGAAAAAATTTGCCGATGACGCCAAGGACGAATTGGAAGATATTGCCCAGATTTCCAGGGTAGATATCGTCGGTGCCCCGGAAAGAGAATTCCAGATCAATGTTGATAATTTCAAAATGCAAAGTGCCAATGTAACGTTTGACGACATTGCTGGTGCCGTTGCCCGCGAAAATGTTGATATTTCAGGTGGCTTGCTGGATGTAGGTAATATGAAACGCACCCTGCAACTTAAAGGACAATTCAAGAATGAATATGATATTTCCGAGGTCATTGTTCGGAATACTGGCGGTGCTCCAATATACCTTAAGAATATTGCCACGATCAAGGACACGGTAAAGACCAGTGAAAGTTATGCCCGGTTGAATGGTAAAAACGTTGTGACGCTGAATGTCGTAAAAAGACAAGGCGAGAACCTGATACAGACTTCCGACGACGTGAAAGCAGCCGTGGAAGAAATGAGAGGCAATATTTTGCCGACAAACTTGGATGTGGTGATCACCGGTGACCGTAGCAAAGCAACACGTACATCGTTCAATGATCTCGTTAATTCGATTGTAATCGGGTTTATCCTTGTGCTGGTAATTTTGATGTTTTTCATGGGCGTCACCAACGCATTTTTCGTAGCCCTTTCTGTGCCTTTAAGCATGTTCGTAGCCTTCCTGTTTCTGCCGGCAGCCGAACTGATTACCGGGTCAGACGTTACACTCAACTTCATGGTGTTGTTCGCGCTCTTGTTCGGCTTAGGCATCATCGTGGACGACGCTATTGTGGTTATTGAAAACACGCACCGGATCTTCGTGGAAAATCGGGGGAAAATGTCGTCCACGGAGGCAGCACGTATGGCTGCCGGTGAGATTTTTATTCCGGTGCTCTCCGGAACGCTTACGACCCTGGCGCCTTTCTTCCCATTACTTTTTTGGCCGGGGATCATCGGTAAGTTCATGATCTATGTACCGACCATGCTCATATTTACCCTGTCAGCTTCCCTCATTGTAGCATTTCTGATGAACCCGGTTTTCGCGGTCGATTTTATGAATCATCCCGGGGAAGATGTTAAGAAGCGAAGGTCAGGTATTTTCAAGCGCCCTGCATTTTGGGTTCCCCTTGCTGCAGGTATCCTCTTTGATATATTCGGAATACCATTCCTTGGAAATATTTTAATACTCATCTCGTTACTGGTCGTCCTAAATGCTTATGTATTTGCAGGCATGATCTATCGCTTCCAGCACAAACTGCTCCCGGCCATCATGCGTCGTTATGAAACGCTGCTCAACTGGGCACTTGCAGGCTGGCGTCCGGTGTGGCTTCTTGTTGGCACGTTTGGCTTGTTAATATTGTCGATAGCCGTCTTCGTTCTCCGGCAGGTGCCGGTGGTTTTATTCCCGCAAGGAGATCCAAATTTCATCTATGTCTATTTAAAGATGCCGGTGGGAAGCAGCGTCGAGTACACTGATTCTATCACGCACGTATTGGAAAAGCGGGTTACCAAAGTGGTGAGCCTTTCAAACGGAAAGACAAATCCTATTGTAGAAAGCATCATATCGAATGTGGCCATTGGTGCCTCAGATCCGAACAGTGGAAATCAAAACGCACAGCCAAATCTTGGTCGTGTCCAGGTCTCATTTGTTGAATTCGAAAAGAGACATGGTGTTTCTACGGTTCCCTACCTGGATTCTGTAAGAAATGCGGTAAAAGGTATTCCGGGTGCACAGATTGCGGTAGACCAGGAATCCGGCGGCCCACCAACAGATCCACCGATAAATATTGAAGTGCAAAGCGAAGACTTTGACAACCTCACTTCAACTGCGACAAAGCTGAAGCAATATCTTGACAGCTTGCAGATTCCGGGAGTGGAAGAATTAAAATTGAATGTCGATCTCACAAACCCGGAAGTAACGCTGCGTGTAAACCGCGAGCGGGCGCAGATTGAAGGCGTTTCTACCTCGCAGATTGGTATGCAGCTCCGGACAGCCTTGTTTGGCCGGGAAGTTTCGAAAATAAAAGATGGAGAGGACGAGTATAAAATTCAATTGCGTAACAATGAAGTGCAACGCGAAAATCTTTCAGAACTTCTGAATATGAAAGTGGTTTTCCGTGACCAGGCAGCCGGCGGGGCTGTTAAGCAAATTCCTATCACATCCCTCGTAGATGTTGACTATACTAATACCTACGGAAGCATTAAGCGAAAAAATGTAAAGAGGGTAATAACCCTTACTTCTAATGTACTCTCTGGATACACGCCGACAGAAGTAAATGCAAGATTAGCATCAGCGATCGCAGACTTTCCAAAGGTGGCGCCGGGTGTAAACATTTCACAAACTGGTGAAGGTGCCCAGCAGGCCGAAACAGGCGCTTTTCTTTTCAAGGCTTTGATTATTGCACTCATGCTTATATTGCTCATCCTGGTATTGCAATTTAATTCCGTAAGCAAATCTGTGATTATACTTACGGAAATTATCTTCAGTGTTATAGGCGTATTGCTAGGCTTTGGTTTAACCGGTATGGAAGTTTCCGTGGTAATGACCGGACTTGGAGTGGTTGGCCTGGCTGGCATCGTGGTGAAGAATGGTATCCTGGTCATAGACTTTGCTGATGAACTTCGCAGCCGTGGTATGAAAACAAGGGAAGCAGTGATCCAGGCGGGCAAAACGAGGATCATCCCTGTTATGCTAACCGCGCTTGCTGCGATGTTGGCGTTGATTCCCCTGGCCATTGGTTTTAATATCAACTTCGTCACAATGTTTTCTGATTTGAATCCAAATATATTTTTCGGTGGCGACAGCGCGAAGTTTTGGAAACCGCTTTCCTGGACGATTATTTTCGGACTAGCCTTTGCCTTCTTTATGACGCTAATAATGGTGCCGGGTATGTACCTCATAGCGGAACGGCTCAGGCGTCCGATGCGCAGGCAGTACGGCGGGAAATGGATTTCTATGCTAGGAATTCCGCCTCTCACTTTACTCTTCATTCCATTGATGTTCGTCACCATGTTTATTCACCGGAGCCAGGCGGCGAGAAGAAGAAGAAAAATCAATAAGAACACAAACGAGCTGTGGGCCGGAAGTTGGTTCTAGATTTAGTTTAATAGAAAGTCTGTATTTCAAGATGCAGGCTTTTTTTTGAAACAACCTTTATTGCTGGGCGAAGCATTTGGCGATAAAGTAAAAAAGCCGCTCGAAAGAGCGGCTTCTATACAAGCAATTGTGTCAAGAACATGAACTGGCTGGCAGGGATATTTTTTTAATACGCAATAAAGGATCTTTTTTGAATATTTTCTAATCAGCAGTAGAAAAAAAAGAATTCTTTCAAAAACACGACATCAAAAAAAGATCATTCTTTTATCAGCCAGAGGTTGAAAATAATAAAATAATCCGCCTGGACGTCATATTTGCTAAAATATTTTTTTGAAAAAATCTTTCATGTCATTCCAGGAAGCGGAATCTGCTGAAGCGTTGTACTTGATCGGCATATTGAATTTTGCGCCGTTTTCCGTAGCTGACGGGTTCGTAAATGCGTGTGTAGCATCAGGATACGACTTGAAAGTGTAGTCAACTCCGGCGGAGTCCATTGACTTTTTAAAGCCTGGCACTTCCGGGTTTACAAACTCGTCCGCTTCCCCGTGTAATACAAGAATTTTTGCTTTTTCAATGTCTTTATTGGGGGTCACGCCGCCCAGTCCCCCATGAAAACTAACTACGCCATTTAATGGAATCCCTAACTTGGCAGCATTTAACACGACAAATCCGCCGTAGCAGTACCCAATTGCGGCCATTTTTGTAGAATCGACTTCGGAGAATTTTATCAATTGGTTCATTGCCTGCTCCAATCTTGTTTTACAAAGTGTTGGGTCCTGGTAAAAGGGATTTGCCAATTTCTGGGCAACACCAGGGTCGGCAGCTGTATCGCCATCGCCATACATATCAACCGCCATTGCTACATAACCAAGCTGTGCAAGCTGTTTAGCGCGATCTCGCGAATAATCGTTTAAGCCCCACCATTCGTGAACGACCAGTATCCCCGGGCGTTTGCCGCCGGAGTTTGAATCGTATGAAACAAAGCCATGAAAGGTTTTACCGTCATAAGTATACGTTAAAGAGTCTTCCCTGATTGCAACCGGCTGAACAGCACTGCTGTCTTTATCCGAAACGTTTTCAACGCTGTTTGTGCCGCTGTTACAGGCATTTAGCAAAAGAGAAAAAATAAATAGAAAGTTCAATAGCTTCTGGTATCTCATGAGATTGAATAATTAAGATGAAGGGTAAAATTAGGCAGATCGTTGTAACGAAACTCTGTTATTTTTGCCCGCCGATTTTGACAAATAAAATTACAAACCTGGTGCAGATTCGTTGAGAACTTATTGCAAGTAGCACAGGAAATATTTTAGATATTAGTGCGTTTAAATAGAAAGTCTGTTACCCAAGAGATCATTTATGACCCATTACTTTATTAAAGAAGGTAAAACCGAGAAAGGCCCGTTTACTCTTGAACAATTAAGAGAAAAGCCGGTTGAGAAGGATACCAAAGTTTGGTTTGCCGGCCTGAAGGAATGGACGCGGATGGATCATGTGTATGAACTGAATGAACTATTCACACTGAATTCTACCTCGCATGAAGATGATAAAGGGATTTTCGCATTTTTTAGAAAACTCTTCAGTAAAAAATCAGCAAAACAGACCTATAAGGTTGTTCTTCAGCAGGACGAAAAGCTCAATTGACAGGGTTAAAATTTCTTCTGTAAGGTTCAAGTAACCTGCACATCACCTTTTACTCCTCGAGCTGTATCCAAGACCAGGTCGTAATGCTGGTTTTTCGGGAAAGAGGTTCGCTGTACAAAATATAATTGCCCTCTTTATTTTTTTGAAATAAAATGGGTAGAACCCTAATCAAGATCAGGGACTACCCATTAAAGCGAATTGTATATTAAAGTTTAGGAAAAGTCTTTTCTCTTAAAGTCACTGTTGCATACGCCACGTTAGTTATAGGAAAACTTTGCAAAATTTGCGTATGGTCCTGTGGATAGGTCTCCGGTGCGGACCGGGAATTACAATTTCCCAGGGCATAATATATAATGATAAAGACGAGGATAGTACCGAGGCAACCTCCGCCTAATTTTTTTGCACCGTATCCCGCAATCAATGCTCTGAATAACTTATTCATCTACGACTTTTTTTTTACAAGTTAATAAAGTTGTGCTCTAATCGTAAAAGTAATTTTTAAGTATTGAACTCACCTGCCGATGAAGTGCTTGTTGTTGCCGGCTTCTTTTTTCCCAGCATATTTTTTAATTCATCGGGAACATATTCATCATACAGTTTTTGACCCTTGTCTTTGAGTGTCTGCGTGAGATCTTGTTTTTTTTCAGGTGAAAGCTTGGAATATTTGTAATAAGCAAAAGCGGCAAGGCCGGCTAGCAGCAGGGAGCCTTTCGGCATTCTTTTTTGTGTCATGATAGTTATTTTTAGGTGTTGAATCTAAAGAGTTATAAAAATCATACCATATTTGATAGCCTTGCCAGGTCTTGCCTTTGCGGCATATTATTCAAATGGGTGAGTATAATTAATCCCGCAACTGTTTTCGGCTGGCTTAATATTGGGCTGCACCCATAATAATAATAGAGTCCATCCGTTATAAGCCCATCCCTAATATCCAAACACATGAAACAAACTATCACCCTTGCCCTACTCGCACTTACCATGTTTGCCTCGGCGCAAACAAAAACCTCAATCAAGCTTATTAATCCACTGATTGCTGATCTGGAGAAGGTGGCAAAGGATTATGCTGAAAACTTTTCCAACATCAAGGGAGAAAAAATTTCTGAAACCACAAACACAGTGGAATATGAGAGCAAGATTTCCCCCAGGGGTGCACTGGAAAGTTCGATCCTTCAAATAAAGAGCCTGGAAAACACATACAGCTGGCAAGCCATCATGCTGAATACAGAAAGCTTTGCCGAAGCTTGTAGTAAGTATCGGGAGCTTTATCAGCAATTGAATGGTATCCGCCTGAGCCTGCAGAACCGTGCATTATGTAAAGTGCAGGGAGATTATGACAAGCCCGACGAATCAAGATCTTTTGCTTCTTCATTATTGGAAGTACAGGGAGCCAATCAAAACAATGAGCGCTTCATCATTGAAGTGGCGCTGAATTATATGATGCCGGAATGGTCCGTGAAAATTTACGTGTACGAAAAAATGGATGATGATGCCATCGGCCCGACTGCCAGCAGCGACTACTAATTCAGATAAAAATTACTTTAACCTTTCGTAGTATTCTATACTTCTGTTGCCGAGACTGTCAGTGATCGTCTGCATATATTTATCCGGGCCGTCCATCGCAATGTCTACAACAAAAGTGTTACCTGCAATGATCGCATAAGTACTGTTTAGGTCGGTCTCCTTGATTTGCTTGTCACCGTTCATTTCAAAAGTACCAAACCCGATCCCGGTGGTTGTGCGATCGGCAGAGTCTCTTACAGTATGTCCGAACATAAAGTATCCGTCAAAGTAAGCCTTATACTGGGTTCGGTTTTTTGGGGTCGTATCATTCCTTCCGATGTCAAAAGATTTTACCTCTTTCCAGACTCCGTCTAAGGGAGAGTTTGCTTCTTCCCCAACTTCTTTGTACTCCTCCCGTAACTGACCCACTTCACCCTGCACACGGATTTCCGGAATAAACTGTTTGTATCCTTCATGAAATTTATCAATTTCGAGCGGGTACGTTGCCTGAGCTCCAACTATTGTATCGGAGGCGCTGTAGATCACCTTTTCCGTAATGCCGCCAGGACTTGACGAATACGAACCAACGCCAAAGGCAGAGACAGAATCATCCGGGTTCACCTGTGTGTACATGAAGAAGCTGTCAGCATAAATCTTTAATTGCTTCAGCGCAGTAAACTTTGTATCCTTCCCGTCCTTTGTGAGTGTTTGGGAAGTCATCAGGTAGGCACCCGGCATTTCTGGAACCGGCTTGGAATTATTACAGCTTAAGAGGGCAACGATTAAAAACCAGGAAAATACACTTTTCATAATTTAAGGTTTTAATCAATAGTAATTTAGCCAAAATATTTAAATAGTGCCCGATCTTTTTTGACGAGGGAACAAATATCGAGGTGCCTGCACAAGCTTAGCTTGAGGCGTGCCAGTGAAAAGGTAAGAAGAAGAAACGCTTATTAGATCTACATAATGCCGTAATCGAGTACACGTCGGGCATAGACTTTGTCTTGTATAATCCAGGTGACTTCATAACTACCTGAATTATCCCGGGAAAAAGAATAGACATAAATTCTGCTGCCGTCTTTGGAACGATAGACGCCACTTCGTGAACGTTGAACGCCTTTATCGTTATAAATAAAATTCATATTATATAAGTCGGAATAGGCTACAGCCGGTATAGCGATTGAGTCACCATCTACCATGAGGATAACATCGCTTACATATTTAAAAGGCATACTCCCATAGCCCCCATAATAACTTCGCTTGTCAATTCTCACGAGATACTTATCGTCATAAGTCAGTTTGTGCTGGGTTTCATCAAAAGGCATTGTTTTGATCATGGCATGAATTCCGTCTCCTTCGAATACAATACTGTCTGTACTAAAAGAAGTCACCGGGATTTTTTTGAAATCTTCTTTGCCAACACTTTCCGGGATACCTGAAAGAGTAAACGAAGCAAGATCGCCCCGGATCGCAGGTTCACGCACCTTTGCGAATGATTCATTTTTTCTTCGTGTATCCTGGAAGTCCACGGTGGCCTGGGAAAAGGCGGCAACCGATGTGAAAAAGCAAAAAGATAACAGGCTTGTTTTCATACCGGTTAAATTTAAGATACGTGGGGTTAAGGAAATCAGAATTTTCATTTATTTCCCGCAGGCAGGCCAGAGGAATTTCTAAAAAATTCGTCGACTCTTCTATTAAACTCATCGGGGTGTTCTAACAACGTGCCGTGTCCTGAATTTTTTAAGATCCAAAGCGTCGCATTTGGAATACCGACGGCTATCAACTTCGTATGGTCTTCTACTATCAGGTCATTATCGCCGGCTATAATAAGGCTGGGGCATTTGATATTGGCTAATGAATCAGCGGAAATATTGGGCTGGCTCCAATCCAGCATGAATAGCTTCCATTCATTCCTATCATTTATCCGCCCCCATTTTTTCTTAAAAGAAGTATCGTAATAAGCTTTGGAACGCCGCCATTCTTCCTGTTTAATAGCTGATGAATCGGGCCACAAGTTTGCGCCGGAAACGGCCATTGCCTTCACTTTTGCCGGATGGCGGAGGGCCATTTTCAAAGCGATAATTCCACCATCGCTCCAGCCAACCACATAAGCCGAATCAAGATGAAGATGGCTCAGCAAGGCTGCTTCATCATCTGCCATCATTTCGAAGCTGAGCGAGTCTGAATGATCTTCAGACTTGCCTTGTGCACGGCTGTCCGTTGCGATCACATGGTATCTCGCGGCGAAAAAGGCAATGTTTTTTCTAAAGCTCGATATGCTGCCACCATTGCCATGAATAAGCAACAACGGGGCGCCTTTTCCATACTCCTCGTAATACATTTTGAAGCCACGTCTAGAGAAAGAAGAGGCAGCGCTATCATTCCTGCCGTAGGGGAGCGCTTTGGTTTGCTCTTGATTTTCGCTACAAGCGGACCAAGCTATTGCTAAAACGAAGAACGAAAGAAATGCATTAACTGATTGGGGAAAAAAAATTTTCAAAGTTATTTGGGTATGTACTTTTCCGCCATGACGAGAAGGTCTTTAATTTCAAATGGTTTAAGAATAAAATCTTCCGCGCCACACTCAGCAGCTATTTCCCGGGTATCACGGTTGGCGGAAAATATGATTACGGGAATATGTTTGGTTGCAGGGTCTGACTTTAGTTCACGGCAAATAATTTTACCGTCCATACCGGACATCCAGATGTCAAGAAAAATAAGGTCTGGCGCTGGCGACTGGGCACACAGCTTCATCACGTTTTTGCCATTCATGGTAGTGATTACTGAATAACCACCGTCTTCCAATACGATCTGCATCACGTCCACAATTCCCGGATCATCGTCAGCTACTAATATTTTTTTCATTTTGCCTGGGGGATTTTCGCGAGGTGAATAAAATGACTGTTCATCATGCGATGATCATAAGGTAACTCCATATAAAATACTGAACCTTCGCCCTTTTTACTTTCTACCCACAACTCCCCGTATTGACGTTTTACGATTTCTTTTGAAATATAAAGGCCGAGCCCGATACCGGGGAACGTATAATTTTCCGGGCCGCTAACCCTAAAAAATCGATCAAAAATTTTCTCCTGGTTTTCTTGTGAAATACCCACACCCTGATCCTGAACGGAAAGTCTCACTGTATTTTTCAGGCATTCACTTTTTAAAGTGATACTACCGGATGATGGTGAATACTTTATGGCATTCGAAATAAGATTTGCTACTACCTGCGCTACGCGTTCTTTATCGCCGAAAATCTCCGGATTTCCCTCCAGTTCGATTTCAATTTCGTGCTCTTCCGAAGTATGTTGTAAATCTTCTGCAACTTCCTGCGCCATCGTGCTAAATAAATAATATCCCTCCTGGAACTGCATTCTGCCTCCTTCTATTTTGGTGACATCCAGCATATCCCCAATGAGAGAAACTAATTTATTCAACTGGCCATCCATTTTTTCCAACATTTTGACGGCTTCAGGTTTGGTTTCCTTCGTAAACCTGTTAATTAATATCTGGGTATAGGCCTTTATACTGGTTACCGGGGTTTTCAACTCGTGTGTGGCTACTCCCACGAAATCATCTTTTTGCCTTTCTAAAAGAAAACGGTCAGTAACATCCCTGAAATTAAATACAATAGCATTCATCCCGGGATAGTCCAACAAATTGGTGATCGTATTTTCTATCCAAACCCAAACACCATCTTTATTTAAAAACTGGTGGACGAGTGTAAGTGATTCGCCTGAGGTATTTAATAGCCCGCGGTAGCTTGCAAGCAACTTTCTTTTTTCATCCTCGTTAAAGTTTGCTTCAATATCCATCGTGCGGATTTCCACCGGAGTATAACCAAGTACCTTTAACACAGCAGGGCTTGCGTACAGGATTTTTCCTAACCTGTTGACGACAACAATAGCGTCCTGGCTATTTTCAATCATCGCACGGAATCTGACTTCGCGTTTTCTCAAATTACGACTGGCTCGTGTTACTGCTCCCGATAGCGAAATCAGGAGGAAACATTCTACGATGAACACAAGGAATTTAATTACCTGGTTGGAGGTTATCTGGAAAGTATTGATGGGGCGAAGAAAATAATAGTCTGCAAGGAATCCAGAAAGAATAGTTGCAACGATACCCGGGCCGATTCCTCCGAAACCTGTAGCTAAAATGACCGCAGCAAAATACAGAATGAAAGGTGAGTCGTCGCCAATGACATCGTAAAAGTTCAGCTTGACAATAGTTGCTATAAGTACAATGCCAAGTGAGAAAAGATATTTTACATACCATTTTCGGCTGGCAATAGCTATATCACTCCACAGGTATTGATTAGTTTTCCTGGCAAAGGACAGGTAATATTTCAGGGCGGTCTTTAGCATGTTTGGAAAGGTAATAAGACGCATCTCTGCTGAAGGACAAAAGTCAACCAAAGTTGTGCGATTACCATCACTTCCTGCGGAAAAATTTCTGATTTTGTCCGGTGAGGAGCTATCCTTAAAGTAGCACCTTCTTTTTTTCTAATACTGGGCCGACTTTTTTCTAACGTCATGGGTTAATCTTCTGCCAGGTATTTGCTGTAAATCCAGCCTTCAATATCATTTAAGTCGTGTACATCCTGCAGCACTTCGGCAAAGCTCCAGTTCGCATCTCTTTTTAAGATCTTTACGGGAGTGCCTTTGGGGAGAGGTTCGGTGATGGTAGGAAATTGTGTGCCGGCGCCAGTCCTGATGTTTACTTTGGTCGTGGTATGATATGTGAGTTGATCACTGTCTTTCCTCCCCATCACTTTTGAGCTGAAGCTGCCCATGGGGAAGGCCGGGCCGGGGTCAGACTTGCGATAAGGTGAGATATCATCATGGCCCATGATTTCTTTCAAACCATAGGTGCGTACAATTTCATGGGCAACTTCAACCGCTGTTTCCAACTGTGCATCTGTGTACATCTGCCAAGCGCTCTCCTGCACCTCGTTCTTATGCGTGGCTATAATGACGTCACTTTCTGCCACGGCTTTTTTATCAACCGGGCACATGCACGCGCCAGCAGACCGCACAAGTCTTCCACCATTTACCAATTCGATACCAATAGAACACTTATTCAGCCCTAAAATGCCGTTCCAACTGCTGCTGCCGGCGTGCCACGTCATAATATCAAAGGGAGCAAACTGGGTAATGCTCCCATCACGTTCTATGATAAGGTGAGCGGAGGCCTTAGCCTGCCTGTTTAAAAACCAACTAATAGATCCGCGTGCTTCTGTAGCAGCGGTGTAATGTATTACCAGGTATTGCGGGTTCAGCTTACCACCCTTATTCGGCGTCGCTTTGTAGCTTACAGGTTTGTTGTCATTGCCAAAAAGGAGATGCTTTACTATTTTCATTGCGTGAGTTTTAGAAACTTGATCATCACCGAAGCCCAATGGCTTTGAATACCGCAGTTTCCAGCACGTCCGCGGCTGCATTCGCCGCTTTCTGGGCAGTTGCTTTGGTGACAATGGCGACAGAATGAAGTTCCGATTCAAAGATCTTTTTTTCGTCGGCCAGCCTTTTCAGGAAAAATTCTTTTTCGATTTCTTTGCTGATCATCAGCGTAGCCAGGAGATCGAGGCGGAGTTTTCTTTCTTCGAAATAGCTGCCGGAAGTTTGTTTTACATCTTCCCAGTTTTCTTTTGTTACGTCTTTTACGGCTTGCAACATGTTCGCTACTACCTCGTTAAAGTCGAATTTCATCTTCCTTTTTTTAATTTTTTTAATTAGTTGATTTCATTTTAAGTGCTTTCTCGGAAACATAAAGCGGCTTCCAGAACCCGGCCATCGTCGATTTGTAAGCTAAAATTTCCCCGTTTGACAGGGTTTCGCGGTCCTTGTGATATTTCTTGGCTTCTGTAAAAGCTTCCCGCAAATTTTTTATGATGGCTAAGAAGTCCTGATTTTTTATCCTTGCCTGGTTCTGTAGCTCAATGGAGTTGATCTCAGCTTCAATATCATTATATCTTGAATGCACATCCTGGTATCGCCTTTCTGACGGTGGAGCATCAAGCAGATCAATGTATAACCTGTCATTGGCTTTAGCCGTAGCGGCAATTTGGTTTTCCAGTTCGGCACTGTACTCCGGTACCAGGGTGACACGGCATGAGGTGCACATGGAGATCAGTAAAAAAAAGAAAGAAAATTTTCGTAACGAGGCTGTAATAAACATACACGCAGGTTTGGGAGCAAACAGAAAAGTTTCAGGGCCGGAGATGTTCATGCAGCTGGTCAACGCTACATTGTTTGAGGATGCTTTCGCAGGTGGGCAACTTCGGTCTTTAAAATACAAAGACCGGGCGAATAAAAAAGGTTGTGTTGTTATTTTCGGAAAGATAATGATTAACCGGCAAGTGTTAACAAGCAAGCGTAGACATCATTCCTTTCTCAATTTTTTAAAAAGATCAGGCTTAAACTGGATGTTGCCGTCAGAGCCTGGCCTCCCGCGCAAATAGATGCTCGCACCGGCTTTGTTGTCAACGCCAATATTTTTTGGGATAAAATCGTCAGATCTTTTTTTGAGATTACTTAAAGGTACCTGTATGCTGATGTCTGTGTTTCCTCTCATGCTGTAAACGCCTTCCACAAAAAGACCGATTACAGATGACTGTATTTCCATGCGGTTAATTTTTACTTCCTTATCAGCGATCTCTAACTTGTTCTTGATTTCAGCAAACTTAATGTTGTCAAAATCCCTGTTTTTGAAAATGTGGTCCTGCACTTTCTTCAGTGGTTCGAAATCTATGAGCGCACCATTCTTCAAAGAAAAATTGACAATACTTTTAATTGAATTGGGATTCACATCTCCGGCAGCATTTATCAGCATATTGGCGGTAACGTCGGCTGAAAGCTTGCCTGACAGGTTTTTACCCTCAATGCCCGTCTGGCCAAAATTGTTGAATTCGTTAAAGACTGTATTAACATCAACATTACTCAATTCAATATTTAATGCGGCTGCATGCTGGTCGTTGCCACTGCCGATGAGGGCACCATGCAATTGCATGTTTCCGCCGGCCTGGTTCATGCTCACATTTTTTATGACATACCTGTCCTGCAACAGTTCCACATTTGCATTCACGTTGTGAGCCGTCAATTTTTTATAGGTCATTGTAGGCGTGTTTAATTTTACGTTCACGCGGCTACGTTCCAACACTGCATCTATATTATTTGCGATATCATCCAGGCTTTTGTTCTTCGATTTTTTTGTACGTGCAACATTTTTTCTCGATTTGAGAAGGTATAGAAACGAATTCAGATTTAGCGCAGGTGAATAGATATTCCAGTCGATGTTCACTTTATCAATTTCCGAGTTCACCAGGGTCAGCAAATTCAGCGCGGTACCTTCCATCCTGAATTTGTTATTCAGCACCTCACAGGTAAGGTTTTCGACATACACGTTGGAATTGCGAAAAGCTAATTTGCCATTCACATTTTGAAGCTTCACATTACGGGGCACGTAATCGATGGTTCCATTAATAAAACCAATAGATCCATTTAGAAATGAATTCGTGTTGTTGTTGCGGATGATTGGGCCTTGGTAATTGACGTCGATGGATCCTTCACCGGAATCCATTACGATTGAACTGCTGCCGACAATCTCATTCAATTTGGTGAGCGGAAATGCTGAGCGCAGATCACAGGTGAGTATGGGTTGAAACAGGTTTAATATTTCAATGGAGTTTGAAGATACCGGCAGATCATGCCAGGTGGCAAAAAAATCGGTGATCACAATCTTTGAGTTTGGATCCCTCCTGGGCAAACCCGGAGTCACTTCATCAGTATAATATCCCTTGAGGGTTGCATTATCAAAATCAAAAAACGGCGTAGACAGGTGTGCCCCTTTTACTGACCAATAAGCATGTATGAGCGGATCACCGCCCTTTAGCGGTCCCTGCATATAGACATCAGCATCCACCGGTTTGTCGACATTCGCAATGGACATGGAGGTCGCAATCTTTTGAGTCAACACACTTTTCGCAAAGTCGTAAGGAACTTTTTGCGTATGGGCTCTGAAGGTAAATTGCGGCTCGTCACCTTTTAAGTCAAACCTGCCGCCTATATTAAATGGATGTCCGGAGATTTTCAGGTCAATGCTGTCAAAAAAAAGTTGCGACAAATTTGTATTAAAGAAAAGATCAAATTTGCCTTTCACATGGTGACCCTTTGCAAAACTTCCGGCCTCCTTATTAAAAGCAAGGCTGTTTACTTTGATGTCAGCTTTTGTGCTCAGTTCAAGTACCGAATCGCTGATGTCATCAATTTTTACATCCAGTTGTTTTACAGCAAGGTCATGCAGCTTTTCACTTCGCTGGTCATCAATTATGAAATGGACATCGTTCAGCTCTATGCTCTTAAATGAAATTTCATCGGCGGATTTTCCAGGTGCTGCCTTTTTCCCGGTTTCTTTTTTCCCCAACAAGTAAGTGTTTGAATAGCCACTCGTGTCTGTATATAAGTAAATGAATGCCTTGTTCACTTTGACACCGTTTATTGCCAGTTCTTTTTTGAAAAGCCGGGAGATACTTATCCTCGCGTAGATTTTTTCAGCGTTCACCAGGGGATGTTTATGCTGGCTAAACATAGTGTCAGTAATCGCTACATTTTTTAAAACCAAAGAGGCGTAGGGGAAGGTGCCGAAAAAACTAATGTCCACGTCACCAATTGCCACCTTCCCATCGAGCTTGTCACTTAGGGCAGTAGTTGCTTTTTCAATAAGCGATGTTTTGTTAGCTGATACGTAGAGTAACAAACCGGTATACAACAATAAAAAAATGCCGACGATGATGCCGGTAACTTTGAGGGTTTTTCTTACTACAGGTTTCAAACTTGGGGTTCTTTCAATGAATTTACACTTTAATCAGGTCTCATATCAAAGCACACGCCAGACATCCATCTACTCATAAGCATTACATTTGCGCAAAACACTAAATAATGGCTTCGACAAAAATCACAATAAATAATAACGGTTCATTAAGAGTGGAAGGAGATTTCGAAATCGTAGACAAAGAAGGCAGGGCGTATGGCCTGCATGGGAGAGAAATTGTTGCTATATGCCGGTGCGGGCTTTCGCAAAACAAACCCTTTTGTGATGGATCACATAAGGGACATTTTGAACACGACGCTGTTGCTTTCGATTTACCCCCCAAGAAAACTACATAAATGTTTCCTCGTCAGTTGTTCACTTCTGACGAATCTTCTTTTTCCAGCTTCGCTTTTTTTCTGAAAAATCCACGAAGCAGGAAATTGTGCTGAAGGGCTTCCAAATCTTCATCAAGTTTTTTTGTGCCGGATGCCAGGTTGCGAAGGGTAACCCTCAGGTTAGTAGCAGCCTGCGGATCGTTGAGCAACAAACCAATTGGCGTGCTTTGGCTTGCAAGACTATTATTAATATTTTTTACACCGGTTTGCAAATCGCTGCTGGTTGATTGCAGGTTGTTCATCACCGTTTGAGAACTCTGAACAACCTCCCGCAACTGGGATATTGTCGATCGCAGGTTACTAAAGACAATCGTATCAGTTACCAGGTCATTTGCCAGCGATCCTTTAGAATTCAGTTTCGCGGTGTAGGAAGAAACATTCATAGAAAGCCTGTCAAGATTTTGAGATACTTTTTGTAGTGTATTGGTCGTTGCTTCCAGTTGGTTATACATCGTTTCTTCCGTCAGCAATTTTCCAAGAGAACCTTTGCCCTCAGCAATGCGGCCGCTTACGACTTTGAAGTCATTGGTGATCGCGAGCAGGTTATCATTATTTTTTGAGAGCGTATTCATCATCTCATCTGTACTGACCAGCTTGTCGTTATTCAGTACCACTCCATCAGTGATAGGCGGCTTACCGGCTGTGCCACCATATATCTCGATGATCTTGTTTCCAATCAAACCGTCGCTGCTCAGCTTGGCTTTGGAATCTCCAGGAATAAATTTTACTGACTGTTCTTCCACGTTCATATCCACTTCTACTGTCCCATTCTGTTGAAGGGTAACCCGCTTGATGGTACCGACTTTTACGCCGGAAAACCAAACATTGTTTCCTTTTTGCAGGCCATTCACGTTTCCGAAAAAAGTTTTTACTGTAATTGAACTTTCAAAGGCTTTCTTCTGGGCACCGAGGGTTAGAATAGTGACAACGAGGATGGCTACCCCAAGAAAAACGAAGATGCCAACTATTACTGATCGCTGATTTCCTGTACTTCTCATTGATTGATAAAGTTATAACTATAAAAATTTTGTATTCGCTCATCGTCGGAACTAAAGACTTCTTCAAAAGGACCTTGTGCGATGAACTTACCATCATACATCATGGCTACTTTATCACCTGTTGATTTTGCACAGGTGAGATCATGCGTGATGATGATGGATGTAGTATTGAATTTACTTCTTACATGATTGATAAGGTTGTTAATCTCGATACAAGTAATGGGATCGAGCCCGGATGTTGGCTCGTCATACAACATAATTTGCGGACGCAGGATCAACGTCCTGGCAATTCCAATTCGTTTGCGCTGACCGCCACTCAGCTCCGATGGCATCTGGTCAATTGTTTGAGCGAGGCCTACATCTTCCAGTACTGACTTTATTTCTCCCTCCACCTGCGCTGCCGAAAGATGCTTCGCGTTTCTCACCAAGGGAAATGCGAGGTTTTCCCTCACCGTCATGCTATCATACAATGCGCTGTTTTGAAAAGAAAATCCCACCTGCAGCCGCAATTCTCTCAATGCTTTATTATCGAGTTTGTCAACATTTTCCCCCAATACTTCCACCGTACCACTATCCGGCAACAATAATCCACTAATGATTTTTATCAAAACAGATTTTCCTGTACCTGAACGCCCGAGTACTACCACATTTTCTTTACGTAATACCTCCAGGTCAATGCCACGCAAAACCTGATTTTCTCCAAATGATTTGAACAGGTCACGAATGTGGATCACCGTTTCTCCCGAATAATTTGCACCCTCCGTCATCTATCTCACGAAATTGGTAACTTGAACAATCAAAATTTCTTCGATAAAAATTAAAAACATGGACAACACCACCGAGGCATTTGCCGCCCTGCCAACACCCTCCGTTCCATTGGAGGCATTGAAGCCCTTGTAGCAGCCAACAATACCAATCGTAAATCCATAAACGATACTCTTTACCACGGAAGAAATAATATCCAGGAAAGAGATCTTGTCAAAAGCCGCTACGAAGAACGAAGTGAAGCTGGTCATCTCGTTAGAATGAACATTGATAAAAGCCCCAAGCATTGCCACGCCCCCTGTGTAGCACATCAGCATGGGTATCATAAGTGTGGTTGCCATTACACGGGTCACCACTAAAAACTTAAACGGATTTACCGCAGACACCTCCATAGCATCTATCTGCTCCGTCACTTTCATAGAGCCCAGCTCCGCGCCGATGTTAGAACCAACTTTCCCCGCAGCAATCAGTGCTGTTACGAGCGGCGCCAGCGCCCTCACAATGGCAATAGCCACCAGCGATGGCAACCAGGAAGCTGCGCCAAACTCTGCGAGCGATGGCCGCGATTGCTTGGTAAAAACCAATCCGGTAATGAATCCCGTGAGCGTTATGAGGAAAAGAGATTTGTATCCCACCTCGTAGCACTGCCGGATAACCTCTTTTATCTCGTAGGGAGGTTTGAATGCTTCTTTGAAAAATCGCATCGTAAAACTAAACCCTCTCTGAAGTTCGATGAAGAGGTTATCAATTTTCCTGGTAAAAACGTATGGTCTGGGTGATTTAGAAAACATAGCACACTTTAATCAGGTCAGGCGTATCAGGGGATTTGTGCAAAGATGAGGCAAACAAATTAATCCGTCCCAGAAAAGCCGATTGGGTTGATTATTGCCCGTTTGGCGTGGTCTTACGGCATTCGTCCAAAGTTCTCAATATCCTATGTGGAAGTTTCTACAAAACAACCTGCAGAAGTTGTATCTGCTGAGTAGTAGAAAATGAAGGCATTTTTTTTGTAACAAAGGTGAAAACTTATTTGATGAAAAATTTTGCTGCCCTACTACTCATTATCTGTCTTGCCAGTTGCGGAGGTTCCCGAAGCACTGTAACAGGAAATTTAATTGACACCACTATTGTTACAAAAACTGCGACAATTGAACTTCCGAAACCCTATGCTACACCCTCAGTCAGAAATAATTCCCGTGTGATCGGCTGGCAAAAAGGCAAAACACCTGTTGCGCCGGTTGGCTTTAAAGTGGAAATCTTTGCTGATAGCCTCGATCACCCCAGGTGGCTATATGTAGCGGACAATGGAGACATATTTGTTTCAGAAGCCAACACCGTTTCGGATGGTTTTTCAAAAACAACCGGCAATGAAAATCCCGGGAATAAAAGCAAGAACAGCATCTTATTGTTCAGGGACATGAACAATGACGGTAAACCTGATATTGAGAAAATCTTTATGACCGGCCTCAACCGGCCGTTCGGCATGCTGATAAAAGACGGTAAATTTTATGTAGCAAATACTGATGCGGTCATGACCTATCCTTATGCCGAAGGCCAGGATGAAATAAATGCCGGTGGTACAAAAATCCTCGACCTTCCTGCCGGTGGATATAATAATCACTGGACAAGAAATTTGTTGGAGTCAAATGATAAAACAAAGATTTACGTCACCGTGGGTTCGGGCAGCAATGTAGCAGAACATGGCATTGACAATGAAAAAAGGCGTGCTGATATTTTAGAAATAAATCCCGATGGTTCCGGCGAAAGAATATTTGCAAGTGGTCTGCGTAATCCAGTCGGTCTCGATTATGCGCCCGGCACCAATACTTTATGGACAGCGGTGAACGAACGCGATGCTTTAGGCGATGACCTCGTACCGGATTATGCGACAAGTGTGCAAGACGGCGGATTTTATGGCTGGCCTTTTTCTTATTTTGGCAGCAACGAAGATCCCCGCAGGAAAGGAGAACGCCCGGATCTTGTGGCAAAAGCGATAGTGCCTGATGTGCCGCTCGGTCCGCACACTGCGTCTTTGGGATTGGTGTTCAAAGAAGACAATTCATTTGGTGATAAATATAAAAATGGAATGTTCGTAGCGCAACATGGCTCCTGGAACCGGAGTGTCCTGAGTGGATACAAAGTGGTATTTGTTCCTTTTGCAAATGGCAAACCGTCCGGCCCGCCGGAAGATTTCCTGACCGGCTTCATTGCAGACCTTACCAGTAGTGAAGTATACGGACGTCCCGTCGGAGTCGCTTTTGCAAAAGATGGTTCGTTGTTGGTGACCGATGATTCTTCCAACCGGATATGGCGAGTGACCAAAGAATAAGACCATCCGTTTCTGATTTTCACAGAATGTAATAAGTAAATTCACGTCTTTTATGAACTTTAAGAGCTCTTGCGAAAAGGGCTTTTTTATTATTTTATGATGGATTAGAAATTTTTTCATGGAGATGTAAAATCAATTAACTCATAATTCTGTGGTGTTTTCTAATAAAATGTAACCCTTAACTTTCTGATATGGCATACAGTGAAAAATTAGCCAGCCGGGTGAGAGAATTTATCGGTGAAACCGAAAAAAATATTGAAGAGAAAAAAATGTTCGGCGGGCTTTGTTTTATGGTGAATGACAAGATGTGCGTGGGTGTGAGGGAAGCGAGCCTGATGATAAGGATCGACCCATCTATTTACGAAGAAGCGCTTGAGGAAGAAGGTGCCCGGCCCATGGAATTTACCGGGCGGGCCATGCCGGGTTATGTGTATGTAGATGAAGACCCGGGATTGAATTCAAAAAAGAAAATGAAGCACTGGCTGGACAGGGCATTAGCTTATAATAAGATTGCAAAAGTTTCGAAGAAGAGGGCGATGAAGGGAAAGGGGAAATGGTAGATTCATCATCGCAGCCAGTTGTTGGGTCTGAAACTTTTGTAAATTGAACGATAAATTTACTTATGACTGAAATAGTAATTGACCGAAAGAAATACATTCTAATACTTGAGAAAAATTACCTGGCATTGCAAAAAAAAGCGGCCTTAAGATCTAAACCAGAAAGATTATTTACTGTTGAAGAGGCCCGGGCGTATTCTAAAAAAATGATTGGTAAATGGGCGGCAGAAAAATAGTTATAAACAAACCGCTGCTGATAGCATTGCATCAATTTAATGGTTTATTGAGTCTAAAGGTTTAATAGCTACTGCAGAAAAGTTTGCAGATAATGTATATGATTATTTTATGAAGAATGCGGACGACCGAAAATCACACGCAGTTTGCCGGGATCCCGAAAGAGCGTTGTTAGGATATAAATGTGTTTCCATACAAGAAGAAGTATACAATCGTATTTATTGAAAGTGAAAATGAAATAATGATTTGTGAATTCATTTCATCTAAACAAAGTAAGTGGTAAACAATCATCACGTTTATTGACCTGTGCCCGAATGTTACACCAAACTTCCATGCTTATAGGTGCACCGGGGCCTTCATCGTAAAGGTAATGAGCGTGGGCCTGAGACCCGGCGAAAGTTTAGCTCAATTCTAAAAAGTGAACAGACGTAAAATGTCTCTGTTGTGCAATGAGTAAGAGAGTATCCTGCTATATTTCTGGTTATCCTCACGCACGGCTTCATGCTGTGCACTTGCTGGGTATGAAGATCCTTGTGCAAAAAGAAAGCTAGTTTATGTCTTCACTCAAAACCCCCTCAATCCTCTCCTTCACTGATTCAAAATCACTATAGCCCCTCACAATCATGTGAAATTTAGATTCACTCAACTGGATAAACGCCGCAGGAAATCCTGTAACCTGCAGTTGTTTGCATAATGCAAAATCATGGTGAGCCATATCCTTGTATTCATCATCTAACAGCTTTTCATAAAATTCTTCAATAGGAATATTGTATTTCTCCAGCAGGTGCAAATAGGCATCGTTGTCTGTGAGGTCACGGCCTTCGAAATGTAAAGCATACTGCAGGTCAGCGGCGAAGGCCACCTGGAGTTCGGGATAATATTCTTTGAATATGCAGAGCGCAATGGCAGGCTTTTCAGAATGCGGAAACCAGTCGCTTTGGTTAGGGTGGCGAATATGCCAGAGATAATCTTCCCCAAATTTGGCACCGGTGAGTTCTTCCACTCTTTGATACGCGCCCTCAATATATTTTGCGGTAGCACCGATGGCAACCGGTTCTTCCGGCAAGATCATGCCACCGGATAGCACTTCAAAATTCAACAGTTCCTTGTATTCGGACTGGATCTTCTTCATGACCTCGCTGAATCCATAACACCATCCGCAGTAGGCATCGTAGCAATAGATAAATGTAGAGCGCAAAAATTTTAAGTTATGAATTATGAATGACGAATTAAAAGCACAGACGGCAGGCGCTAACAACCTTTCAATCGCCAGAAGCAGCTATGAAGTTTGAACCTTCGACATTAAAATTTATAATTCAAAATTCATAACTCAATACCCTAAGGTACTGCTGAATGTATTCATCTTTTCTTTTAGGCCGGTATTGCATAATAAATCGTGGGTGGGATAATGGGATAATTCGTTGGAACAGCTTCACTTCGTTGTTTAGGCGGGAGAGATATTTGTAATTTTTTCCTTCGCCCATACAAAAGGCGGTAGTGCGGTTAATCCCAAACGTCATTTGTTTTTCAAAACAGTCAATCACGAACGGTTTTATCGATTTTTCCAAATCTTTGTCGTCGTAGTAGTTGAGGTTCTTATTCTGCCTTTTGAAACCCAGCGGGCTCACGGAAGTGATATAAAATTGCTGATAGAACTTTTCCGGCCCGCCAAAAGCCTCAATCATCTGGTAAATGAAAATCGAACTGAGTTCGTGCCGCCTGGCGAAAGATGAAGCTATCCCGCAGGCAGCTTCCAGGTGAATGGGATCAGTAAATGGAATCCCGGTGATGCCCCCGCCAAACCGGCCGGGATTTATGCCAATGATCATTTGGCGTTGACCATCATCGCCATAATATTTCTGATAAAACTTTTTGCAAATGCTGAAAGTGTCTTTATCAAGAAACGGATTCATTACTTCCACATCTTTTGGTGGCGGGATATCAAGTGATAACTGGCGGAGAAAGGATAAAATACGGCCTGCGAAGTCCATGGGTATATCATCAATATTGGATCAATGTGCTTCGAGCCAGTTTTCACCTACACCTATTTCTGCGTCTGCGGGCACACCGTTAGGGAGCTTCAGTGCATTTTGCATGCACCCGATGATAATTGGTTTGATGGCGTCGATCTCAGGTTTGTAAGCGTCAAACACCAGTTCATCATGTACCTGCATGATCATCCTGGATTTGAACTTTTCCTTTTTAAATTTTTTGTGGATGTCGATCATCGCCAGTTTGATCATATCGGCAGCAGTGCCCTGTATTGGCGAATTAATCGCATTTCGCTCAGCGTAACCCCGCACGGTGAAGTTGGAAGAATTAATATCTTTCAGCCAGCGCTTTCTTCCCATCAGAGTTTCTACGTAGCCGTTATCCCGGCAGAAATTGATGGCGTCGTCCATATATTTCTGGATATTGACAAACTGCTTTTTATAATTTTCGATGATCTCTTTTGCTTCCGTACGGGAAATGCCAAGATTTTCTGCGAGGCCAAAAGCACCTTGTCCATAGATAATACCGAAGTTCACGCTCTTGGCCTTGTAGCGCATTTCTTTCGTGACGTCATCTTCTTCTACGCTGAATACCTTTGCAGCCGTAGCGGTATGAATGTCCTTGTTGTTTTTAAAAGCTTCGCACATGGCAGGGTCGCCACTGATGCCCGCGACGATGCGCAACTCAATCTGCGAATAGTCAGCAGAGATAATGAGATGATCACTGTCCCGCGGAATAAATGCTTTTCTTATCTCTCTTCCCCTTTCCGTCCTGATAGGTATGTTTTGCAGGTTTGGATTATTGCTGCTCAACCTCCCCGTTACTGCGATCGCCTGGCCGTAGCATGTGTGAACGCGATCTGTTCTTTTATTTACCAATTGAGGCAACGCATCCACATAAGTCGATTTCAATTTAGTGAGTTCCCTGAAATTAAGGATGTCTTCTACGATTGGGTTTTCTTTCGCCAATTTTAATAAAACATCCTCACCTGTTGAATGTTGTCCGCTCTTCGTCTTTTTGCCTGCGTTCAGATTTAATTTTTGAAAAAGGACTTCGCCTAATTGTTTCGGCGAAGCCAGGTTAAATTTAATCCCCGCCTGGTCGAAAACATTCTGTTCACATTTTGCAGCTTCGGTCTCCAGTTCTTTTGAATAGACATTCAGGAAGTTCATGTCAATCTTCACGCCTTCATGTTCCATGTCTGCCAGCACTTGTATGAGCGGAGCTTCTACATTATGGAAAACTTTTTCCACCTGCTTTGTTTTTAGGTAGGGCTCAAATACATTTTTTAGTTGCCTGGTAATATCCGCGTCTTCCACCGCATATTCTTTTGCTTTTTCCACCTCCACATCACGCATCGTACCCTGCGCCTTTCCCTTTTTCCCGATGAGTTCAGTGATGGAGATCGGCAGGTAACCCAGGTATTGTGCGCTCAACAAGTCCATATTACGCCGCCCTTCACTTTCAATAACGTAGTGCGCAAGCATGGTATCGAAGAGCTTACCTGCGAAATTGAATCCATACCATTTTAGCACGAGCAAGTCATATTTGATGTTTTGACCGATCCATATTTTTGTGTCGTCCTCAAATATTTCTTTGAAATGATTGAGAATATGGATCACCTGGTCTTCTTCCGGCGGACAAGGCACATAATAACCTTCACAGTCTTTAAATGAAAAACTCAGCCCGACAAGCTCCGCTTCATTGGCGTCTATGTGTGTTGTTTCTGTATCGAAAGAAATCTCTTTTTCCTTCTTCAAATTTCTTACTAGTGCTTCAATAGCTTCATCGCCTTCTACGAGTTGGTAGTTGTGATCCGTATTGCCGATATTTTTTTCTGCCGCTAACCCGGGCTGCTCCTTTACTTCGGCGGGCTCTTCTGGCTTTGGAACAGGTACTTCCATGGCATTCCCGAAGAGGTCCGTTTGCACCACTTGCTTTTCAATGACGAAAACATTGTATTCATCACCGAGTATGCGCCTTCCTAAAGTTTTGAATTCCAGCTCTGCGAAAATATCTTTCAATACTTCTGTGTCGTAGGCTTTAATGCGAAAATCCTCTTCGTGAAACTTGCAGGGGACATCGGTGATGATGGTTGC
>JBBQSI010000002.1:0-32025 GCA_038213975.1 Chitinophagales bacterium | reverse complement strand
CAGGGCATCAGTATCTTTCTCAAGTGCCTGGTTGATTGCATTTGCTGAGCCTGTAACCAACATGCCTGCAATGAACAGTGTGAGCACAGGCACGAGATCGAAATGAACTCCGGGGGCCAGGAGATAGCAAACAACGCAACTGAACACCACTGTAAAGCTGAGTGTAAACTTGATCAGCTGAAAGTAATCCTTCACCTTACTCGCCAGGGCGAATGTAGAAGATGATGCAGGGAGTCGTGTTGAAATTGCTTTGTCCATTTATTTTAATCCTTTTTGAAAAAAGCCCCGAAAAACTTCCAGGGCATTTTCCAAAATTTTATTCGGTAAAATCGCGCCCTCGCTTAGTGCTTACTTTCAGACTCTCCAACTGGCTCGGTCTGCGGAATGAAATCCCGTCCGTCTTTTCCATAATCATAAGCCCACCTGTGTACCTCGGGAATTTCTCCGGGCCAGTTGCCATGCCCCGGGCGAATAGGCGTTGTCCACTCCAAAGTGTTTGAACCCCATGGATTCTGCGTAGTCACCTGGCGACCTTTCCAGATGGAATAAAAGAAATTGAGAATGAAAAGTATCTGCGTTGCAAATACTATCAGCGCAACGACGCTTATGAAATGGTTGAGGTCTGTGAACATATTGAAAGATTCCCAGTTGCTGAAATCATAATAACGGCGGGGCATACCAGCCAGTCCTTGGTAGTGCATAGGCCAGAATATAAGGTAGGCTCCTATAATAGTGATCCAAAAGTGCATATACCCCAACGTATTGTTTAGATAACGTCCATACATCTTCGGATACCAATGGTAGATCCCGGCGAACATCCCAAACATGGAAGCGACACCCATTACTATATGAAAGTGTGCCACTACAAAGTAAGTATCGTGGAGATGTATGTCCAGGGAAGAATTACCCAGGAAAATACCGGTAAGTCCGCCGGAAATAAACATGCTGACAAATCCGATAGCAAACAGCATTGCCGGCGTAAATCGTATGTTTCCCCGCCAGAGCGTAGTAAGCCAGTTAAACACCTTAATAGCGGAAGGGACTGCAATAAGCAATGTCAGCAAAACGAAGAACGATCCCAGGAACGGATTCAGACCCGTGACAAACATATGATGGGCCCATACCATAAATGAAAGTGAAGCAATAGCAAACAAAGAGCCCACCATTGCCATATAACCGAAGATAGGTTTACGGGAATTAATAGAAATTACTTCTGAGGAAATGCCCATAGCAGGCAATGCGATAATATAAACTTCCGGATGGCCGAGAAACCAGAACAAATGCTGGAATAAAATGGGACTGCCGCCTTCATTTGGTAAAATTTTACCAGCTATATAGATATCGCTCAGGAAAAAACTCGTTCCGAGGTTCCTGTCAAATAATAGCAATATAGCGGCTGATAAAAGTACAGGGAAAGTTAATACACCAAGAATGGCTGTGAACAACAATGCCCATATAGTAAGCGGCAGCCTTGTCATGCTCATTCCTTTCGTACGCATGTTCAGCACCGTGGAAATATAGTTGAGGCCAGCCAGCAATTGTGACACAATGAAGAGTGCCATACTGGTCAGCCACAGATCCATACCGATTTTAGAGCCATCCATTGCATCATGCAGTGCACTCAACGGTGGATATATTGTCCATCCTCCACTTGCAGGACCAGTTTGCACAAACAATGACGCAAACATTACTATTGAAGCACTGAAGAAAAACCAATAAGAAAGCATATTTAGCATTGGAGACGCCATATCGCGTGCGCCAACCTGCAATGGAATGAGGAAGTTTGCGAACGTACCACTCAGCCCCGCGGTCAACACGAAGAATACAAGGATAGTTCCGTGCATAGTGACGAGGGCATAATAAAATTCAGTATCGAGTTTTCCTCCTTTTGCCCAATGACCCAATAAATCTTCCAGTATCGGAAAGGTTTCGTTAGGATAACCCAGCTGTAAACGGAAGATCACGGAAAACATACCACCAATAAAAGCCCAGATAATCCCCGTTACCAGGAACTGCTTGGAGATCATTTTGTGGTCCTGGCTGAATACGTATTTGGTGATGAAGGTTTCCTTATGGTGATGAACATGGGCTTCATGACCAAGATCATGTACAACCAGCGGTTCAGCGTGAGAGACTTCTTCGTGATTCATAATGATATTTTATTTGCAACCCCGCAGGGTCAAAAAATTTTTACTTCGTAACAGTCTGGGCAATTGCTTTAGCGCTGTCAGTTGGCGGTGCGTTCAATTTCTTACCTGGATCTAATTCAGGAAAAGCGAGGAAATATTCCGGCTTTTGTGTTGCCATGTATTGATCAAAGCTTTGTTGGGATTCTACAATTATAACTCCTCTCATGGTGAAGTGACCTTTACCACACATCTGATCACAAGCGATCTCGTACTCAAAATCTGCATTGTCTGTAATTTCTTTCATTTCCTGCGTGGTATGGATGGGCGTGAACCAAAGTGTAGTTGGTGTGCCGGGCACTGCATCCATCTTCATGCGGAAATGCGGAAGGCCGACGTCATGAATTACATCCTGGGCATAAATAACAAGTTTCACAGGTTTATTCACCACTACGTGCATCGTAGTTGGAACGTGTATATCATCGTGGCTGAAAGCATCACTCCAGTCTACCCCGAGACTATTGTTTTTCCCAGGGTCAGTAAGTTTATAGTTTTTACGGCCAAGCACGCCATCACGCCCCGGGTACCTCATTTCCCAGCCAAACTGGTGGCCCGTGATCTCGACCAACTGTGCATCTTTCGGAGCATCAGACGTAAACTTGAACCAATACTTCAAACCAAATACCATAAGGACGGTAAGCACGACGGCTGGTATACCCGTCCAAATGAGCTCGAGCTTATTATTGTGCGTGAGGTACAGTGCCTTGCGCTTATCCGTTTCCTGGTACCTGAATGAGAACCAGAAAAGCAAAATCTGGGTAATAAAAAAGACCACGCCTGTTACGGCAATAGTTATTAGCATCATCGTATCAATGTTCTTTCCTTCTTCAGAAGCAGAGCCCTGTGGGAATAAAGTTTTGGGGTAAAAAAGTTTATTACACCACCAAACACCGATAAGACCGAGGATCAGGAAACCGATCATGAGGAAGCCGTTTATGCGGTTATTCTGCCGGCGGGCTTTTTCCTCCCCTTTTAAAATGCTAACGTATTCACTTGCTTTTGATATCTGAAATATTACCAGATAAATCAAAACAATGATCGCTATTAACAAGAAGTCATTCATCAATATTAGTTTTCCTCTTTTGCTATCACTTGGTCGGCAAAGTTACATTTCAAAACCCTAAATACAGTCTCTCCGGAGCAAATCTTTCACGCAAAAAATCTGCAAAAAGCAGCGTTCCTCACACATGGTGGATTATACTTTCCTTCAGGAAAGGATGGTTTATCGGGGTCATCGGATATTTTGCCGCAAACCTGTCTACACCCCACATAATAATACCGATAAACAACAGAGGCACTCCAAATTCAAACCAGCTAAGGTGTGGATTGAATTTTACCGTGCCCGGCATGATCATCTGGTAAAAGTCTATCCAATGACCGAATATTATCAACACGCACATAAATGTGATAATCGCATAGTTTCTCTTTGACGCTTTCTTCATAAGAATAAGAAAAGGGCACAAAAAGTTTATGATCAGGTTCAGGAAAAATATGCCCCGATAAGGACCCTGTGATCGTATTTTAAAATAAATAGTTTCTTCCGGGATATTGCCATACCAAATAAGCATAAACTGATCGAACCACAGGTAAGTCCAGAATATAGAGAAGGCAAACATGAACTTGCCGAGATCCTGCAAATGTTCCTCGGTTACAAATTCCAGTTGACCCTGGTTTTTGAAATAAACCACAAATATGGTAATCAGGGCGATGCCAGAGACAAACGTACTTGCAAACGTGTACCAGCTATACATCGTACTGAACCAATGGGGGTCAATACTCATCAGCCAAAACCAGGGCATAACAGAACCTACGGTAAGCCCAAATAATACTATGAAAAATGCCGCCCAAAAAAGGTTTTTGTTGAGCCACTTGCGACCGGTTTCATAATCCATAGTGCCCATCTCGTCACTTGACAGGCTTAGATCCCGCAGCTTCTTACTTACAAATGACCATAGCCCTATTGCCAGTATTGAAGCAATGATATACACGATCGGGTTTAAGAAGCCTGATTTGCCGCTGAGGATTTTATCATTCGCAACATGCTCTCTGTCCAGCCATGGATAAATGTCAGTTCTGTGGCCGAAAATAATTATAAGCAAAACGATAAAGGTGAGAATGCCCATGATAGGAACAACTGATGAAATTGCATCAGCAACCCGGCGAAGCGCAACCTGCCAGCCACCCATTGCCAACGTGGTTATGCTAATGAAAAAAGTACTCGTGTTTACGAGCAAAAGCCAATACAAACTGTTTTGCAACAGTACCGCCCAAAAACGAGTGCTAACGGTGTTGTCGCCATGGCTGCCGGCAAGGGGATAAAGAAAAATAAATCCTAAAATGATTATCACCAGCCCTGCGATCATCAGGCCAAATGACCATTTTCTAAATCCGGGAGGTGTTACGTATTGATTGTTCATCAAAAAGCTTTTTCCAGTTTAATTTTTCACAGTGGATGAGTCCATCGCTGCAGGTGCGGCAGTAGAATCACTTGCAGGCTTTGCATCTCCGTTTTGCACTGACTTTACATATTGGATCACCATCCACCTTTGTTTTCTTGTTAGTTGTGAAGCATAGCTTCCCATGTATCCTTTTCCATAAGTAACGGAATGAAACATGGTACCCACCGGCATAGCAACATATTGCTCGACCGTTAGGTTTGCCACAGCCGGTATTTTTCCACCGGTAGACAGAGGACCCTGTCCATCCATTTTTGCGCCGTGACAAATGGCGCAGTTTATATTGAAAAGGCGCTGCGCTTCTGCCATTTGAACCGTATCAAGCGGGGGAAGCGGATCCTTCACAGCCGCACTCATCCTATATCCAGTACTATCATTTGGCAATGTATAGGGAAAAAGATCACCCCTGCGGATAGTACCTTCGACCGGGTATGGTACATAATTAATTCCTTTACTTGCCAGGTCGTTCCGATCATACGCCTCGTAGGCACGGCTCTCGACCATATCCGGCATATAAGTCTTTCCCGGGTCACGCTTATCTGAACAGCTTTGCATACTCCCGGACGTAAACAACAATGCTGATAGAACAAATAGTATTGATAAAAACTTCTTCATACTTCGTTATTAATAACCCACTTCTTCCTTGTAAAGTTTTTGCTCACGATCGTAACGGCCAAACCACCAACCATCCTCTGCCACCTGCACCTCTGTTTCAATTGCACCATTGCTTTGTAAAAAGGAAAGCACCTCACCGTCATCTGTTTTAGCGGTACATTCAATCACCATCACAAAAAGATCGTCTGTAGCTCTTGGATGAAAATGGTGCTTTTTGACGCCTGGCATAAGTTTACAAAGCCAGCAAAAGGTCATCACCATCCCAACCGCTGAGAGCAAAACGGTAAGTTCGAAAGTAATCGGGATGAAAGCAGGTAAAGAGAAATGCGGTTTACCACCGAAATTCAGCGGCCAGTCAGTAGTAAAAATCCAACCCATGCCACCGACAGCAATCGTAGTGCCGGCAAGTCCAAAAATAAATCCTAATGTATGCAAACTTGTTTCCCGCAGTCCCATGGCATGGTCCAGGCCGTGCATGGGAAACGGTGTATAAACGTCGTGAATTTTATAACCTGCTCTCCGCACATTCTTAATTGCAGGAAACAATACGTTCTCGTCATCAAAACAGCCTACTACAAATTTTTTTCTCATGCTGACCCTCTTAAAACCCGACAGGGCTATTTAAAATAATATAATCTTCCTCGCTTTCTAATGTGCATGCCCTACTTCTTCCAGGTAGAACTTTTCAGAATCCAGTTTCTCTGTATCCGTCATTTTCCGTTTATAATTGTCACCGGTTGTTTTCAAAATAGCTTTAATCTCCGCCACAGCAATTACAGGGAAATATTTAGCAAAAAGGAAATAGCAAGTGAAGAACAACCCAAACGTACCGAGGTAAAATCCTACCTCCCAAATTGTCGGGCTGTAATATGGACTCCAGGACGATGGAAGGAAGTCCCGATAAACGGAAGTAACGATGATCACGAACCTTTCAAACCACATACCTACGTTGATCAAAACAGACATAAAGAAAGTGAAGGTTACATTTCTCCTCAATTTCTTTGACCAGAAAATCTGGGGAGATACCACATTACAAAACATCATTCCATAATAATCCCAGCCATAAGGACTAAACAAATTCGCACGGTTCTGCTTGAAAGCCCACCACTCGTATTCATTCTGGCCATACCATGCGATAAATAATTCTGTGAGGTATGCACAGCCTACGATAGAGCCTGTCAGTACAATCACCTTATTCATGGCCTCAATGTGGCCTACGGTAATATAGTCTTCCAGGTGTAATATTTTGCGCGTAATGATCAGCAACGACTGCACCATGGCAAAACCTGAGAAGATAGCGCCAGCCACAAAATATGGAGGGAAGATTGTCGTATGCCAGCCCGGAACTACAGACGTAGCAAAGTCAAATGATACTATCGTATGCACTGAAAGTACCAGCGGTGTTGCAAGGCCTGCCAGAACGAGCGAAAGGCTCTCATGGCGTTGCCAGTGTTTGGTACTACCCGTCCAGCCAAAAGAAGCCAGGCCGTAAAACATCTTTCTGAATTTGGTTTTTGCACGGTCCCTGACGGTCGCAAGGTCAGGCAATAAGCCAGAATACCAGAAGAGTAAGGAAACGGTAAAATAAGTAGATACGGCAAAAACGTCCCACAAAAGCGCCGAGTTGAAATTTGGCCACAGCGGACCGCGTGTGTTTGGATAAGGCATTACATAAAAGCCAACCCACACACGCCCCATGTGGAATATCGGAAACTGACCGGCACACATTACGGCAAATATGGTCATTGCTTCTGCGGCGCGGTTTACACCTGTCCGCCATCCCTGGCGGAAAAGCAAAAGGATCGCTGAAATAAGCGTACCTGCGTGGCCGATACCGATCCACCATACGAAGTTGGTAATGTCCCAACCCCAGCCGATGGTGTGATTAAGGTTCCACTGACCGATACCATATACCACCTCCCTATATACCGAATACACCCCAAATAACAGGAGTGCTATTGAAAGCCCAAGACCCACCCACCAGAGAAGAGTAGGCTTCACCTCAATAGGCCGGATGATATCTTCGGTGACCTGGTGATAATCCTTATCTCCATCCACCAAAGGTTCCCTGAGCTGTGATTCGTATTTTAATAAAGACATATAGTTCGCCGCTTTTTTAGCTATATAAACTTCAAATGTTTTCTATCCGTGCACTTCAGCTCTATCTGCGCCTTCATGTTCTTCTTCCAGGTTGCCGACGGGGCGGTCAGTGTTCCTGACCTTCACCAGGTAATTTACATTGCTCAACACATGCAACTCCTCCAATACATAGTACTTTCTTTCCTTTTGCTCACGCTGCCGCAATTGTGTTATCTGGCTATTTGGATCATTCACATTACCAAACATAATGGCGCGTGTCGGACAGGCTTGCATACAAGCTGTTTTTACTTCCAAATCACGAAGCGTACGATCTTCTTTTTTGGCATTCAGCTTACCTTCCTGTAGCCGTTGTACACAGAAACTACATTTTTCCATTACACCCCTTGCACGAACGGTTACGTCAGGATTCAGCACCATCCTGGTTAAATCATCCTCCAGATCAGCCGTCGCCTCCGAGATAATTCCTTCCTGGTTGTCTGGGAAACTGTCCGCTCCATTATAATCTGCCCAGTTAAACCGGCGAACTTTGTAAGGACAGTTGTTAGCGCAATACTTTGTGCCAATACACCTGTTATAGATCATTTGATTATATCCTTCACTACTATGGTTGGTTGCGGATACGGGGCAAACATTTTCGCAGGGGGCATTATCACAATGCTGGCAAAGCATGGGCTGAAAAATAATGTCAGGATTTTCAGGGTCGCCGGTAAAATACCGGTCAATACGAATCCATTGCATATCATGATACCTGGAAACTTCGAATTTGCCAACTGTGGAAATGTTGTTTTCAGCTACGCAGGCGACAGTACAGGCTGAGCAGCCAATACAAGTATTAAGGTCTATGCTCATTCCCCATTTAATACCCGGAAATGGATAAGAGGGGTACAAAGTGGCGTCTCTTCTAAAATCTTCTCCATACATTTCAAGCTCCTCATGTTCTTCTTCATTCATTTTACCGGGATGTGCCTTAAACTCAGTAAGTGTTGTTTCTCTTACGATAGGTCTTCCTTCAGTAATATTATGTACCTGTGTTTGCGCTATTGGGAATGTATTTCCTGTTTTTTCGATTGTTACCGGTGCAAAATAAGTAACTGATGTCCCATTAAATACAGCAAAAGGATATACATTTATGCCTACTCCCTTAGCAACAGCTCCAATGAATTCAGCGGTTTTCTCCTTATTACCGCTTTGCCTTCCATACCCTACAGCTACTGCAATTACCTCAGGGTGAGTGCCTGGAATTATAAGTATAGGCAGCTCAATGGTTTTCCCGTTGGAAGTAATTTTAATAACCGGCTTATGTATGCCTACTTCATATTTATCAGAATCACGTCTGTTATATATGTCTATGCCAAATAATGATTTTCCCATTTGCGGGGATATCATTGCGTAATTGTCCCAGGTTGCTTTTGAAATTGGGTCACTCACTTCCTGAAGCCATGCATTATTGGCCCGGCTGCCTGTGCCCAATGATACTTTTTCATAAAGTACCATTTCAATATCTCCCCCTTTTACACCTGCGATTTTAGCGGCGGCATCAGGAATATTTCCCGTAAATACAGCTGCTTTACCCAATGCCACTGCAGGAACCGGAGTTTCAGCTTCAGTTGCTTTTCCAGTTGAATCTGATGCTTCTGCCGATTCGGTTGTTCCCGCAGTGGCAGAAGTGAGCTCATTTTTATTTTCAAAAGTGGGCTGAGTTTTAAGTTGCGAATTTTCAATAACTCCATCCTGAAGGAATTTTTCAAAATTAGTAAGACCGCCTAATTTTGAAATCCAGTAATTTCTGAAATATTCTTCATATTCAACCGGGTTACCAGTAAGTCTCAAAAGCGAACTTTCAAAGTGGCGGGTCTTAAATAAAGGATGAATTAAAGGCTGGATCACGCTAAAGTAACCAACCTGCGGCTCGGCGTCTCCCCAGCTTTCTAACCAGTGGTGGGAGGGAATTACATATTTACAAAGCTCTGCGGTTTCATTGAGCTTTTCACTGAGAGAAATGGTAACGGGGCATTTTTTCACACCAGCTGCAAATTTATCTGCAGCAAAAAAACTATACACAGGATTTGCCTCATATACTATTAACGCCCCCACATTTCCTGAATTAAGATCATCAGTAAGTGTTACCATATCTGCGTCTAACCCCAGCCGGTAATTTACCGGTGAGCTCCAGTCAATCGTGGTGCCCCCCGCTCCTATCGCTTCATTTATTGCATTTATTATAATCTGCACATTCGGGTCATTGCTTCCGCACACAACTAATGCCGCTCCTTTATTTGCAGAAAGTTCCGTGGCTGCTTTTTTTATTCCCTCTGCAACTTTTCCCGATATATTAGAAGATGTGCCACCACCCAATGCTCCCAGCAACGCAAGAGCAACCGCTCCGGTTTGAGAAGGCTTATGTATATAACGGTCATCAGCATTGGCACCGGTTATACTATAATGGCTTTCGAATTGACTATGCCTGCTCATGGCAGGGCGCTCTTCATTAATTCTTCTTGTTTTAGCATATTGATTAGCGAATACTACCGGGCTTAGCCATGTTGCCAGAAAATCTGCACCAAGGCTCACAATAACTTTTGCATTTTCAAAATGATATGCAGGTATTGCCTTTTTGCCATAAGAAGCCTGGTTGGCCATTATCATTCCGCTATAAGAAACCGCATCATATTGTACATGTCGACTTCCGGAATATTTTGCAAGAAATTCAGCTATGATTTGCTTTGTGGTTGGAGACGTAAGAGATGATGTGAGCAGCACAGCGGGCTTTCCGGCATTGGCGGCCATCGCATCAGCAACCATTTTATCAATGGCTTCAAAAGTAGCCTCTTTACCATTTGCCATCGGATAGCGCAAGCGCGTAGTATCATAAAGATCTAAAACGGAAGACTGGCACTGAGCCGAGGTACCACCATTCGTCAAACTGGAAAGATCATTGCCCTCAATCTTGATGGGACGCCCTTCCCTTTGCTTTACCACCACCGGTATTGCATCACCATCGTTAATGTAGGTAGAGGCGTAGTAGTTCGCAACGCCCGGAAGCATATCGTCGGGCTTATTTAAAAATGGGACTACTTTACGAACTGGTATTTCGCAGCTTGCTGCAGCCATGGCGGCGGCAGTGCTAAATCCCACATACTTCAGGAAATCCCTCCGTGGGGTTTTTGCATTGAAGACGTTAGCATCATCAGCCTCTACTGGCAAATCTTCCCTGAACTCATCCTGTGGCTCACGGTCACCATCTTGCTGATGAAGCTCTTCAAAATTCTGCCAATACTTAATCTCGCTCATGTATTACTATTTGAATTTCTGTTTCCGGTAATTAAAGAACGGAACAATTCCCGGGTAATAATTAATAGTGGCACTTTTGACATTCTGTGCCGCCTATTTTTTCAACAGTGACACTATCGTACTTATTATTCTTTATAGCCTGGTGAAATTTTTCGTAGATGCTGTAGAACTTGTTGCCGTGTCCTTCTCCGTCATTGAATTGCACATTAGTTGTGCGGTGACAGTTTACACACCATCCCATACTGAGGTCAGCAAATTGCTTTACTTCACCCATGTTTTGGATTTCGCCATGACAGGTTTGGCATTGCACCCTGCCAACTTTCACGTGTTGTGCGTGGTTAAAGTAAGCCAGGTCAGGCAAGTTATGGATCCGAATCCATTCTATCGGTTCCCCGGGCTTATCATACTTCTTTGTATCAGGGTTCCAGCCGGCGTATTTATACAACTTTTGAATTTCTGCATTAGCATTCACAGAAGAACCATCTTCGCGGAACAATGGTTCCCCAGCGTATTCACTAACGGCCATGTGGCAGTTCATACAAACATTAACGGAAGGGATATTTGCATGCTTACTATCCTGCGCACCGGTATGGCAATAAAGGCAACTGATTTGGCTTGACCCAGCATGTACTTTGTGAGAATAATAAATAGGTTGAACGGGCTGGTATCCTTCGTGGCGACCAAGCCCGATTGCACCCTCAACAATGAAATACCCGCCTACTAAAAACAGCACAATTATTATCATCAGCAGGTATGCCTTGTTGCGGTAGAAAGGAACAGGATGTGGTGTCCTGCGGCCTTCACGCTCGTCTGTAAGCTTCTTAAGGTTGCTATTAACCTGCAAAAGCGTCAAGCCGATGATGGCAAGGATCAGCGTAAGCAATCCGTACCAAAGGGTACTTTCAGAATCCTCTGTATTTGCTACAGTCGTTCCAGGCCCCTCCAGAGGCTTGGTATAGGTGTCCGCGTAGTCGAGAATAGCATCAATTTCTTCTTTTGAGAGACCGGGAAACGAGGTCATCACCACTCCGCCATACTCAGCTTTAAGTTTCATGGCGTAAGGGTCTGTATTAGCCATCGCTGAAGCATTTGCCACCCATTTGTAAACCCAGTCTTTGCTTGGTTCCCGATCTTTAGCTCCTTGGAGTTTAGGACCAACATATGCCTCATCAGGCTTATGACAGGCAGCGCAATTTGCTTTAAAAAGTGACAGACCATCTGCAGCAAAGGAAGTTTGAAAAGAAATCAGTAAAACGAGAGAGGTAGTTGAAATTAGATTTCTAAAAAGCTTTCTGATTTGGTTCATGCTCTGTATTTCCTGTCTGAGATAATGGAAAAAACTACAATGGCTGCAAAAATAAGGCAGGATGTTGACAATGTGTTAACATTTTTTATTTTTTTTTAGCCTTATCTGGCGCGGGTTTCAAGCGATTTTGATGTTTTTTTTTAAGAACATTAAACACCTTTTTAAAAAATAATTTTTTATCAAAAGTTGGACGTTGTCATGAGAGTTTTTGGAACAAATTTAGATGGCCCTCTCCTTCTAAAGCGGGAGCTTTAAAATTTTGGCGGATGTTTGCACGCACTTCTATTCCTCAAAATAGATCTTCCACAACATGGTCAATATCGCAATTTTTGCCTCGGGAGCCGGAACGAATGCACGGCAAATTATCCAATACTTTAGAAATTCCCCTGAAGCTAAGATTGCGCTGATTGTTATCAGTAACCAGGAGGCTGGGGCTATCGCTGTCGCAGAGGATGAGAATATTCCCTTCAAGGTTATATCCAAAAGTAAATTCAGAGCGGATGGATATCTTCTTGAGCTGAAACAAAATGACATCGATTTCGTGGTGCTTGCCGGGTTTCTATGGAAAATTCCTCCAATACTGGTTGACGCTTATCCGGATCGAATTGTAAATATTCATCCCGCTCTTCTACCAAAATACGGGGGAAAAGGAATGTATGGAAAAGCGGTCCACCAGGCGGTAGTGGCTGCCGGCGACAAAGAAAGTGGTATCACTGTTCACCTGGTAGATAATTATTACGACCACGGGAAAATTATATTTCAGGCAACTTGCCAGATAGACGGGCATGAAACCCCGGAGACGCTTGCGCAAAAGATCCACGTTTTGGAGCATACTCACTTTGCGAGGGTTATTGAAGGTCTCCTAAAATCAAAGGCATAAAAAAAGCCAGCGTTTGCCGGCTCTCTTTATCAAGTGAGATACACTTAGTTGTGATTTAACACCTGGCTCCGTGATTTAGAGGAGTAAGCGGTATTTTTTTCATCGGTATTGGTTAGATTATCGTCATCCCGTTGATTTACCCTTAGATTATTTTGAACGTGGGTAACTCCGGAGACATTGTCTGCGATATCTTCCGCTCGCCTTTTTGCCTGGCGATTATCTACGGTGCCATTTAAAGTGACTTCGTTGCCTTCAACAGAGACTTCAATGTTCGAAGCGTCCAGCATCCAATTGTCACTTAACTTATCGTTTACATCCTCCTGGATACGCTCTGCGGAACGCTTGTAATTTTTTGGCCCTTTACCACGGTGGTCATCTCTCCAATCATCCATGCGCCTCCTTCTTCTAGCATCATCATCGCCAAACCATGAGGATACTTCATCTTTAGTTCTGTCCCACCAATCTCTCTGATCATTCCCCCTGTTGTCGTTGTTCGACTGCCTGCGGGAATTCCAGTCGTAATCGTCATTATATCTGCTCCCTCTATTCGATGAGCTATAATCCGGATTATACGAACCGTAATTTCTGGCATCATAATCATCATTCATGTCATTATACCTGCCCTCGTTGGAAGAGCCATATTGATTGGAACGAAAGTTTGAATCCAATCTTGAGTTTCCAAAACGGTCATTCGTGGGACTATCAAAATTTGAACTATACCTGTTGTTGGAGTCACTGTACCCGGATTCATATCTCCTGTCGAAATTCGAATCATCGTTGTACCTGTCCTGGTAATCGTCGTTAGACCTCCACTTGTCGCGTGAAGTAGCGTTATATCTGTTTTTCATGATTATAAAAATTTGATTAACAATACTTCTTATAATGAAAAAACCGTACCTAATAAGGAAGGAGAAACATCCTGTTTAGAATGGTTCTGATGAAAAGCAGCCCGGCAAAAGCTTTCAAACCCTTAACCAGTGCAAGAATTCATGCAATTGACAAGTCAACAAAATAAATTTCTGGAAAAAAGTCTACAGTCTGTTGAAGTGTTTCCACGCTAAAAGAGTTGAAAATATTTGAAGTGTGGAAGATCTATAGGACATGCAGCGGGTACGAATCAGAGTTTGATTTCCTCCTGGTTTCTATCGAAAAACTTGAATTCCGTAAGGTGATAATTGCTATTGGGTTTCACTTTGATCTGTTGCTTATATTTCAAGCTCCACTTCAACCTTATCGACGGTAAGCCTTTCTTTAAATAAGCATCTAATATCGGATGGGTTTCAATCGTAAGTCCCTGGTGTTTCTGCATAATCAAATAACTCAGGTTTTTTTCAATCTCATCCTCCAGTACCAGCGCTGAAGATATCTTGCCGCTTCCATTACAGCTGGGGCAAACTTCCATGGTATTGATGTTCATCTCAGGTTTCATGCGTTGCCTGGTGATCTGCATCAGCCCAAATTTACTTATCGGCAATACGGAGTGCTTAGCCCTGTCTGGCCGCATAAAATGATCCATTTGCTCCATCAGCCGCTTCTTATTCTCCATCAACTTCATATCAATGAAATCAACGACGATGATTCCACCTATGTCTCTTAAACGCAGTTGCCTGGAAATCTCTGCTGCAGCTTCCAAGTTTGTTTCCAGGGCGTTTTGTTCCTGGTTATTGCCAACACTTTTGTAGCCACTGTTTACATCTATTACATGAAGGGCTTCTGTGTGCTCTATGATCAGGTAAGCCCCGCTCGGCAAGTTTACCGTTTTACCAAAAGATGCTTTTACCTGCCTGGTAATACCGTAGCTCTCAAAAACAGGCGCTCCATTACTATGAAAAGTGAGTATGTCAGTTTTCTCCGGCGCTATTCGCTGCAGATAGGTTCTTGTATCGTTAAATATATTCTTATCGTTTACGACGATGCGATTGAAATCCTCAGTAAGAAGATCTCGCAAAATGCTGTTGGTTTTTCCTTCTTCACTCATGATCTTACATGGCGCATTTGCACCTTTCAGATTACTCTGAATAGTTCTCCAGGTTTTAATCAGTCCCAGTAAATCATCATGCAATTCGGCGGCTGGTTTGCCTTCAGCAGCTGTCCGTACTATCACACCAAAATTCTTTGGCTTACTGGCGTCTATAATCTTTTGAAGGCGTTTTCTTTCTTCAGAAGAATGAATTTTTCTTGAGACCGCGATGATGTTATTGAAGGGAGTGAGAACAACATATCGGCCCGGGAGGGATAATTCACAACTGAGTCGCGGGCCTTTGGCAGCAATGGGCTCTTTTAAAATTTGAACCAGGATATTTGGTTTGCCGCTCAGTACTTCAGTGATCTTGCCAGTTTTCACAATCTCAGGCTCCATGTGCGTTCTCGAGAAGTCGAAACCTGTCTCTGACTTATCATTCAGCGCTACATTGGTGAACTTGAGTATGGAACGAACGTAAGGGCTAAGATCAGTGTAGTGTAAAAATGCATCTTTCTCAAAACCAACATCTACAAAAGCAGCGTTGAGCCCGGGTATTAATTTTTTTACCTTACCCAAATACAGATCACCTACCGCAAACCTTGCATTTGCATGCTCGTTGTGCAGTTCCACCAGCTTCTTATCTTCAAGCAAGGCAATTTCCACTGCCTGAGGGGCAGCGTTTATTATAAGTTCCTTGTTCAACTCAAACTTTTTTTCGTTTTCTCAGATCATACAGGGAATAGAAGGAATGAAGGCAACCAGTAAGTAATAGAGAAGAACGTAAAATTACCTTTTCTTATGACGGTTCTTTCTCAAACGCTTTTTCCGCTTATGGGTCGCGATTTTATGGCGTTTTCTCTTTTTACCACAAGGCATAACTGAGTATTTTAAAATAATTTATAAAAAATAATATTCTTCGTCTTTACACCACTACGGTGTCCCGTTCAATGATTTAATCCTTTCGTCAATAGCCCGTGCGAAATCTGGATTATTCAGCAAATTTTTGCTGTATTCATACCACTTTATCGCACTGCCTTTGTCGCCTGTAGCAGCAAAGGCATCTGCCAACCAGGAAACTGCCTCAATGTTTTGGGGCTCGGCGGCGACAACTTTTGTTAGCCGGTCGATGGCTCGTTCATTCTGGCCCGAAAGTACAGCACCAATTCCCAATACCATCTGCGCTTTCATGTTTGATGAGTCTTTCCGCACAACTTCCAGCAGTTGCTGGATACCTTTCATCGTCTCCTGCGGATTGCCGCCCATCCCCTCGCCATAAACGTAACTACTTCCCAACCCAATTCTTAGATCATCATTTTCCGGATCTAAGGCGAGAGCTTCTCTGAAAAGATCAGCTGAAACAATTGATTCCCATGATTTTACGGCCGGATCATCTTCCCGCCGCATATTGTCTAAAATTAATTGGGCAGCAAAGGTGAGGTTTTTTTGGGACTTATCCAATTTAGCAGCTTCGCTAAGATAATAGGCATACGGCACAAACGAATTTGCGGAATCTTTCCAGAACTGTAGCAAGCCTGCATACATGTCACGGGACTGGGTTTTTAGGTCGCCACGCGTTATACTATTTTCCAGCTGATTCACATATTCCACCTGCGAAGGCGACAGCTGCTGTTTTGCCTGGGCTATATAATCATTAATATTAAAAGTGGTAGAAGCTTCTTGTTGTTGTGATTCCGGTTCGTGCAGATGGTTCGGCTCAGTACTGCCAAAAACAAAAAGAAAGAATACTAACAACACACCAGCAACAGCGAGAAAAATTCTATACTTCAAAAAGAGAGGCTTTTAGCGCCTGCAAAGATAGCGCTAATTGCTGTCATCAGCAGGTTGGTTGCTTTTCTTAATCTCACTCACAAATTCCTTTGCAGGTTTGAAGGCCGGGATGTAGTGTTCGGGTATCTCGACTGCAATATTTTTCTTGATGTTACGGCCTATTTTTGCCGCTCTTTTTTTAGTAATAAAACTTCCAAAACCACGGATATAAATATTTTCTCCTTTGGATAAAGAATCTTTGACCTCTGTAAACAACGCCTCTAATGTCACGAGCACATCTACTTTAGGGATACCTGTCTTGTCCGAAATCTGATTGATTAGATCTGCTTTTCTCATTTTGAAATTTTTTTAGTCGAGTGTTATTTCAAAAGTCCAATACGAGTAAGGTGTTTATACAGGTTTGGACAAATTTAATAAATCTTCTTTTTAAATTCATTATGAATACCATACGTTACTCATCGATTTGTTATTTAAGCCTACATTCTTGACAAAAATTTCGCCGCAGAAGAAAATTTTTTTTACTAGAACCCTTTTTCAGTGGAACCTGGAGCAGAATACCCGGGAAATGCCTTGGAAGGGTGAGAAAGACCCTTACAGAGTTTGGGTGAGTGAAGTAGTTCTTCAACAAACACGTGTGGAGCAGGGCCTTGACTATTATCGCAGGTTTATCACCTCTTTTCCGACGATCAATTCCCTGGCATCGGCACCAGAGGACAAGGTGCTAAAACACTGGGAAGGACTTGGCTATTATTCCCGCTGCCGGAACCTAATACATACGGCGAAGTATATCTGTGAGGAGTTAGATGGAAAGTTTCCCAATGACTATAAGGAAATATTGGCGTTAAAAGGAATTGGTACCTATACGGCTTCGGCCATTGCCTCTTTTGTTTACAATCAACCGTATGCTGTGGTGGATGGCAATGTGTATCGCGTGCTGGCTCGATTCTTTGGGATACCGACTCCGGTGGATATCTCCGCAGGAAAAAAACTTTTTGATGCTTTAGCTGCTGAATTGCTCGATCGTGCCCGGCCGGGTATTTACAACCAGGCTATCATGGATTTCGGAGCCACTGTTTGTAAGCCAGCCCAGCCTCTTTGCGGCAGATGTCCCCTCCAAAAAAAATGCGTGGCACTTCAGAACGGCAGTGTAAATTCACTCCCGGTAAAAAATAAAAAACTTACGAGGAAAGTCCGGTACTTCAATTACTTCGTCTTTGAATACAACAACAATGTTTACGTGAAAAAACGGGCAGGTAAAGACATTTGGAATGGCCTCTATGAATTCTATCTTGTAGAAACCGAAGGGCCACTGGAATTCAGTGTTCTTCGGGAAAATCGAGACCTCGCCAGGCTCCTGAAAGGTAATAAAGCTAACCTTATCGATACGTCCCGGGAATATCTACAGCAGCTTACTCATCAAACTATTATGGGGCGATTTTTCAGGGTTACAATTTCCAAAGCCCTGCCGGAGTTTGCTGACATTACTTCATGTGATAAAACATCGCTTAAACAACTGCCTTTTCCCAAATTTGTCACCTCGTATTTGGAAGATTAAGATGTATCTTTAAATTTAGTAAGCTTGTTACAGTTAATCTAAGAAAAGTCGATTATGCGTGGTGTAAACAAAGTGATCCTAATCGGTAATCTTGGTAAGGAACCTGATATCCAATACCTTGAGGGAAACATTCCGGTAGCCAAATTTCCGCTGGCTACAACGGAAACTTACAAAGACAAGACCGGAAAACTGATTTCGCAAACCGAATGGCATAACGTAGTATTGTGGCGCGGGCTAGCCCAATTAGCCCAAAAATACCTTCATAAAAGCAGCTTGGTTTATGTGGAAGGCCGTTTGAAAACACGATACTGGGAAGACCGTGATCACAATAAGAAAATGGCTGCTGAAATAATTGCGGACAACCTGATAATGCTGGACAAACGATCAGACGCAAGTGGAAGCGCCAATGAAAATATGAATGACACCATACCAGGCGTCGAGTTGCCTCCTGTGGATGAGAACCCGGAAAAATTACCTTTTTAAACCGACTAAGGCAACGACCCCCATCTTTAATCAAACCTAATTCCATTGGATTATCATTCGGGAATTTTAACTAATAACCCTTTAGCATTCTTCCTTCTCATCACACCTGCCACCACTACCATCCTTCTTTTCTCGGTAGTGATACTTTTTTTCGTGTCCTTTTTAGTTTCAGGCTCCGAAGTCGCGCTGTTCTCCCTCACTACCCGTGATATCAACATGCTCAAGACCCGCCAGCAGCCGTCTTTCCGCAGGATAGTGAACCTCCTGGAGCGGCCGAAAACCTTGCTCGCCTCGATGCTAATTGCCAATAGCCTGGTTAATATTGGTATCATTATTATTTCCAACACCTTGATGGACAGTTGGATTGAATCACTTGGGATCGAGGGTGTGTTGCAGTTTTTGCTAAAAGTGATCGTAGTAACCGTGGCGCTCGTTTTGTTTGGCGAAGTATTGCCGAAAGTGTGGGCCACACATCATAAAATTTGGTTTGCCTCAACCGCCTCACTGCTGATTGAAGTGTTCGATAGTTTGTTCTTCAATGTAAGTGTACGGCTGGTTGGTCTCAGTGACAACATTGAGAAAAGCTTCAATCCACGTTCTTCAAAAATGGATGATAAGCAGCTGGACTATGCCATTGACCTGCTGCCTGATCATGAGGCAAACTCGGAAGAGAAACAGATATTAAAAGGTATAAGAAAATTTGGAAACACGACCGTTAAGCAAACTATGCGCACCCGCCTGGATGTAAGTGGCATTGAAAATAATTCATCATTTGCCGAAGTAAAAAACAGGGTTGAAGAAATGCACTATTCCCGCTTCCCCGTTTATAAAAATAATCTGGATGAACTTTCCGGCATTCTTCATACAAAAGACTTATTGCCTCACCTCGATAAAGAAGAGTTCGACTGGCACTCACTCCTTCGGCCTGTCTTTTATGTACATGAACAAAAGTTAATAGAAGACATTCTGCAAAATTTCAGAGACAAGCGAATACACCTTGCAGTGGTAGTGGATGAATTTGGTGGCACCTCTGGCATCGTAACCCTCGAGGATGTGATGGAGGAAATTATTGGCGACATCCAGGATGAGTTTGATGACGAACAAAGTCCCAATAAAAAGCTTGATGACAGTACGTATATTTTTGAAGGAAAAACGATGATCAACGACCTGTGCAAAGTGTTGCAGGTACCTATTGATTCTTTCGACCTGGTGAGGGGCGACAGTGATTCCGTTGCAGGATTAGTCCTGGAACTTGCCGGAGAATTCCCGCAAATAAATTCCGAGCTCAAATGGGGTGACTATACTTTTGTTCCGCTTGAGATCAACCGTAACCGAATAGAACGCATTAAAGTATCTTTTAAACCGGTCAATGAGAAGCAGAAATCTTAGATACATTTTCGGTTATCTTTTTTTGATTCCTGCCATTTCGATGATTCCCGCGTGTAACTCCCCATACACATCAAAAAAACCAGGCTATTTCAAAATGGATTTTCCTGAGCGGAGGTACGTACGGTTTGACGATCCTTCTTTCCCCTACTCTTTTGAATATCCGGTTTATGCGAAAATTATGAAAGATTCCACCCTCTTCGACTCCGCAGAAAATCCATATTGGATAAATGTTGACTTTCCTGCCTTTAACGGAAAAATATTTATTTCCTATAAAAAAATTGGTGGCACCTCTGTGTATAAGATAAAAACACCCGACGGTTACCGCGATTCAGTTGGCACCAATAGTTTGGACAACATGGTTAAAGATTCATATAATCTTACCTACAAGAATTCTGTAAAGGCTTATTCAATTGATGACAGCCTCATGCAAACTCCACAAGGTATAGGAGGTATCTACTTTAAAGTCGGTGGAAATGTGGCCACAGCCCGTCAATTTTTTCTCACCGATAGCACCCGCAATTTTTTACGAGGCGCTCTATATTTTGATGCCACGCCAAATGAAGATTCGCTTCGCCCGGTAAATGCTTTTTTACAGGAAGATGTAAAGCACCTGATCAATTCGCTTGAATGGAAAAAATCGCCGCAGTCTTAAACAGGCGGGCCGACCTCTCTTGCGGCCAATTACTCAAAGGCTTTTTTAAAAGTAAATTTGCGCATGATCAGCATTGAGCATACCCTGGTTAGCGACGAAGTGATTGACGAACAATTTGTCTGCGACCTCTTCAGATGCAAAGGAGGCTGCTGCGTGGACGGTGATGCCGGCGCTCCTTTGGAAGATGAAGAAAGAGATAGGTTGCGTGAAGTGTATCCCGAAGTGAAACATTTTTTATCAACCGAGGCGCAGAAAAAGATTTCCGGTGACGGAATCTACGCTTATGACCAGGAATTTGGCTGGGTGACGCCCGTGATATCGTCAGGTATGTGTGCCTTCGGCATTAAAGATGAACATGGCATCGTGAAATGTGGAATAGAGCATGCATACAATGCCGGCAAGATTTCATGGAAGAAACCAATTAGTTGTCACCTCTTCCCAATTCGCATTAAAAAAAGCAAGTCAGGAAAGACCGAATATGTGAACTATGAACCAAGACCGGATCTATGCAAAGCAGGCTGTAAACTCGGCAAGTCCCTGAAAGTACCGGTGTACACTTTTTTAAAAGATGCCATCATCAGGAAGTATGGAGAGGCATACTATGAAGCACTTTCTGCGACAGCAGCATATTTATCCGGAAAATAAAATCAATCCCTTTAATGAAACTTACAGTTTCCCTTCTCTCTTTTAGCATTTTGTGCATCTTCCATTCCTGCACGGTAAACAAGGCTAAAATTAACGACGATCTTAAAAAGCATTTTGATGCTGTTGAAGCTGACGGGAGCTTTGCCATTTGGGACAATGCCAATGGCGACATCACCGTTTACAACATGGAGCTCGATACGCAAAAAGTATTACCGGCCTCTACCTTTAAAATTGTGAATTCGCTCATCGGCCTGGAAACCGGGAAGATTACTGATGAAAAAATGGTGATTAAATGGGATGGGGTAAAAAGGGACATGGAGAACTGGAACCAGGATCTATCAATGGCCGAGGCCTTTAAATATTCGGCTGTACCCTATTACCAGGAAGTAGCAAAACGCATTGGCCGGGACACCATGCAGCAATGGCTGGATACTCTTCAATATGGGAATCACCGGATTGGAAAAACAACTGATTCTTTTTGGTTGGATAATTCGTTGAGGATTTCCCCGGATGAACAACTGGGACTGGTGAAGCGACTCTATTTTGATCAATTGCCTTTCAGCAAGCGTGCACAGAATATCGTGAAAGAAGTAATGCTGCAGGAAGATAACACCCTCTATAAGCTGAGCTATAAAACAGGTTGGGGCTTCGATGAAGAAAAACATCCTGTCGGGTGGGTTGTTGGGTGGATAGAGGAAAACAGGCACGTTTATTTTATAGTGACACTTCTGAAATCTGATGACCCGGGGTATGACATGACTAATGTGAGATTGAAAGTAACAAAGGACATCCTGGCTGAGCTTGGCTTTTTAAAAGGAGAAAAATAATTAGCAAATCTTTTAGGTTGCTTCGCGCAATTTTGGACCAAAATAGTTGTGCATGCAAAGTTTTGTTTAAAGCACTGAAAATGTTTACCCGTTAATGCCGTTTTTTCAAAACATACAATTTCTTATGGCCTTGGCCATCGTGCCGCTGTTTCTATTTCTATACTCCTTATTGATCCGATGGAAGAAAAAGGCCACAAAAAAAATTGGTGACGAGCGACTGGTAAAATTGATGACCAAAGATTTTGCCCCGGGGAAATTTTTGATAAAATTTGTCCTCTTTACTGTTGCGGCTGCATTGTGCGTTATATCACTTGCAGGCTTAGTAACGCCAGATGGTACACGAAAAGTGAATCGTCGCGGGATGGATATTGTCTTTGCCCTGGATGTAAGCAAAAGCATGCTGGCGCAGGATATCAAGCCTAACAGGCTCGAGCGGGCGAAACAGGTAATCACCAACATCATTACCCAGTCGCCGGATGACCGCATTGGCCTTGTAGTTTTTGCCGGAAGGGCATACCTGCAAATGCCCATCACCGTGGACCATGCGGCGGCGAAGATGTATTTATCTTCCACCTCACCGGATGATATACCGACCCAGGGTACTGTGATCAGCCAGGCGCTCAAAATGAGTGCCGCAGCCTTCAATCCCAAGGACAAAACATATAAATCAGTCATATTGCTCAGCGATGGAGAGGATCATGATAAAGACGCCATAAAGCTCGCCAGGCAATTAAAATCCGATGGCATAATTGTGAGCACGATTGGAATCGGCTCACCGCAGGGTGCACCCATTAATGATCCCGAATCAAAAGGCTACAAGCGGGATGAAAACGGAAACGTAGTAATCTCAAAACTTAATGAGCAAGAGCTCATAAAGATATCCCAGGCAGGCGGCGGCATCTACCAGCATTATAACGCCACCAATGAAGTCGTCCGAAATATTGAAGCACATCTTTCTACACTCGGAGAAACAAACATTACCGACAGGTCTTTTGATACCTATACACAATATTTCCAGATTTTTCTTGCGCTGGCATTGGTTCTTCTTCTTCTCGAATTTTTCGTAAGCGAAAAAAAGCGCGGAACTAAAAAGCTTGCAGCTACGGCACTTGTACTTATCTCTTTCCAGGTGAGCGCATTTTCACAGGGTGCTGAAGAACTTATCAATAAAGGAAATACAGCATACAAAAAACAAGATTTCGAGAAGGCAGGCGCTTATTATGAAGATGCTTTAAAGGCCGAAGAAAGCAATGATATTGCCACCTACAACATGGGCAATACGCTTTACCGGAAAAAAAATACTGACGATGCTGTCGCACGATTTGATGAGACGATCAAAAACACGAAAGAGAATGCTGTAAAACAAAAAGCCTACTACAACAAGGGCGTGGCCTACCAGAGCGTAAACAAACTTCCGGAATGTATTCTTGCCTACAAAAATGCTTTGTTATTAGATCCTGCCGACGAAGATGCCCGCCAAAACCTGCAACGTGCTTTGAAGCAGCAACAACAGCAGCAGCAGCAGAAAAAAGATAATAAGGATCAGAAGAAAAACCAGGATCAAAAAAAAGAACAGAAAAAAGAAGACCAGCCAAAACCCCAACCTTCCAGGATCAATAAGCAGGATGCCGAAGAAAAATTGAAAACCCTGCAAGAGAAAGAGAAAGCGCTGCAGGAGAAAGTGAGAAAGGTAAAGGGCGGATCCACTTCTGAAAATGATAAAGACTGGTAACTCCTTGCTTCCAACAAATCACCCTTTTCTAAATTGTAATTTTGCGCTCAAAATAGCAGGCGAATGAAATGGTACGCTGAGTCACTTACAGAGTTTAAAAGACTGCGGACGAAAGAAGTAAATGTCGGCGGTTTGTTAATAGGCAATTATCATCCTATCAGGTTGCAAACCATGACCACCACTGATTCCATGGATACTGCAGGCACAGTTGCACAAAGCATCCGGTGCATCGAGGCCGGGGCAGAACTTGTAAGGATCACTGCTCCTTCCAGGCGCGAAGCCGAAAACCTGCTGAATATTAAAAATGCCCTGCGCGAAAAAGGCTACACCACACCGTTAGTTGCTGACATTCATTTTACACCCAATGCTGCAGAGATCGCAGCCAGGATTGTAGAAAAGGTCAGGGTGAATCCCGGCAACTATGTCGACAAAAAGAAATTTGAATTGCTTGAATATTCGGATGCTGATTATGCTGAAGAACTTGATCGTATCCGAACGCGTTTTACACCACTCGTAAAGATTTGTAAAGAATATGGAACAGCTATGCGAATCGGGACCAATCATGGTTCGCTAAGCGATCGAATTATGAGCAGGTATGGTGATACTGCAAATGGAATGGTAGAGAGTGCCATGGAATTTTTAAGAATAGCCCGGGATGAACAATATCACAATATTGTTTTGAGTATGAAGAGTAGTAATCCGCAGGTAATGGTACAGGCTTACCGCTTACTGATCAATCACATGATGACCGAGTTTGAAGAATGTTATCCTCTCCATCTGGGCGTTACCGAGGCCGGTGATGGCGAAGATGGAAGAATAAAATCATCTGTCGGGATTGGTACTTTGCTTGAAGACGGCATCGGAGATACAGTTCGGGTATCGCTTACCGAAGACCCGGAATTTGAAATACCAGTTTGCCGGAAATTAGTAGAGCGATATACAATGCATAATTCAACTTCAACTGCCGGAGTTCCGGAAATATCATCACTGCCGTACAATCCATTTAATTACAGCCGCAGGCAAACTTTCACCGTCGCGAACGTCGGTAGTTCAGAGGTCCCGGTTGTGATCGCAGACTTTAGCAAGCATGAAAAGATCGAACCTTCAATGCTCCAGGCTATTGGCTATGCGTACGATGATGCCACTGATAAATGGAAAATCGGCGATGCTGCTGCCGATTATATTTTTAGCAGCTCGCCTCTAGCTTTCGAAATTCCCGGCACCCTTCGCATCTTACTGGAGTATAAAACCTGGCAAAGTCTTACCGACACTCATAAGTATGTCCCGCTTTTTTCCGTGCAGGAATATTTGCAGCAAAGTAGCCGAAAATCGCCGGACCTGAATTTCGTGATGCTGGCTTGCTACAGCGATCCCGCCGAAAGTGAATTACGTCAAGCGTTTTTCCAAGCAGTGAAGAAGGATATGACAGTGGTGATCTGCTTAAGTACCACTAACAAAAATGCAATGCAAAGTATTCGCCGGATGTTCATTGAGTTTGCAGAACAAAGCATTTCGAACCCCATCGTTATAATTTGCGACAGCCAGCACGACAGCATTGAAGAATCTCTAATTCATTACAGTGTTGAAACGGGGGCCTTGTTCATCGATGGCTTTGGAGATGGCATTTGTCTGGGGTATCATTACGACGACAAAAGTGTTGCGCCGCAGCCAAAATTGTTAAACAGTATCGCCTTTGGAATTCTGCAAGCTACGCGTACAAGAATTTCAAAGACGGAGTATATCAGTTGTCCGAGCTGTGGCAGAACATTGTTTGATTTGCAGGAAACCACCGCCCGGATTCGTGCGGTAACTCATCATCTGAAGGGAGTGAAAATTGCTATTATGGGATGTATTGTAAATGGCCCCGGGGAGATGGCTGATGCTGATTTTGGGTATGTAGGCAGCGGGGCCGGAAAAATTACTTTGTACAAAGGCAAAGACATTGTAAAGAGAAATGTGCCGAGCGATGTTGCCGTTTCAGAGCTGATAAATCTTTTAAAGGAAAATAATGCCTGGGTGGAAAATTGATTCGATGCCAAATGAAAAGTAATTTGCCTCCTGTTAGTTTACAAGAGCCTTTTTTTTAAGGCTACATGGAAATTTTGATCATTCATGCAAACTGATTTTTTAGTTATTGGCTCTGGTATTGCCGGGCTTACTTACGCTCTCAAAGTTGCTTCCGCTTGCCCGGATAAAAAAGTAACCGTACTTACAAAAACGGTTAGTGACGAGACCAATACCAAGTATGCACAGGGAGGCGTGGCTGGTGTGATCGATTTTGACAATGACAGTTTTGAAAAACACATTGAAGACACGCTGATTGCCGGTGACGGACTTTGCGATCCGCGTATAGTCGAGATCGTAATAAAGGAGGGTGTTGAAAGGATAAAGGAGATCATCAACTGGGGAGCTAATTTCGACCGGGAAAAAAGCGGGGAGTACGCCTTGGGTAAAGAAGGTGGCCACAGCGAGTCCCGCATTCTTCACCACAAAGATATCACCGGTAAAGAAATGGAAAACACTTTGCTGGAAGCAATTGAGCGGCAGTCCAACATAGAATTAATCAGTCATTGTTTTGTAATTGATATCCTCACCCAACACCATCTCGGATACCTTGTCACCAAATCAACCCCCGATATAGAATGTTATGGTGTTTACGTCCTCAATATGGTATCCAACAAAATAGAAAAGATACTTGCGAAAATTACTTTGCTGGCTACCGGAGGAAACGGGCAGGCTTATCGCACCACTACCAACCCGTCGATAGCTACAGGTGATGGCGTAGCGATGATTTACCGGGCGAAAGGGCGGATTGAAAATATGGAATTCATCCAGTTTCATCCGACGGCCTTGTATGAAGCCGGAGTCAGCGGGCAGGCATTTTTAATAACAGAAGCTGTAAGAGGCGACGGTGGCATTCTTCGAAATCATAAAGGTGAAGCCTTCATGAAGCAGTATGATGAGAGAAAAGATCTTGCGCCGAGAGATATTGTTGCGAGGGCAATAGATAATGAAATGAAGATCAACGGTACAGAGCATGTCTACCTCGATTGTACTAAGATGGACATGGAAAAATTTTACCATCACTTCCCGAATATCACTGAAAAATGTAAGTCGATAGGTATCGATGTTTCCAAACAATTCATCCCGGTGGCACCAGCAGCACATTATAGTTGCGGCGGCGTAAAAACGGATGAATGGGGCCGCTCGTCTATCGAAAAATTATATGCCTGCGGCGAATGTGCGAGCACTGGTTTGCATGGCGCAAACCGCCTTGCAAGTAATTCGTTACTGGAGGCGATGGTATTTGCCCACAGGTGCTATCTGGATGCCGTGAAAATTATTGAAGGATTGCACTTCAAAGATCAAATACCTGACTGGAATGCGAAAGGGACTACAGCTCCCAAGGAAATGATTCTTATAACGCAAAGTGCAAAAGAGATTCAACTGCTGATGACTGATTATGTGGGAATCGTGAGAACTAACGTTAGGCTGGAGAGAGCGATGAAGCGGCTGGATCTTCTCCACCTGGAAACGGAACAACTTTATCAAACGACGTCTGTTTCACCGCAACTTTGTGAGCTGAGAAATCTTACTACTGTTGGATATTTGATTGTAAAAGAAGCACAGCTCCGGCATGAGAGCCGTGGACTTCATTATAATACGGACTATCCGGGAAAGAGTGAAATCGTACAGAATATCGTGCTTTAGTTTAAAAGCTTCGCATCCTTTTCGGTTTTGATGGTTGGTTGCAATTTTATCTGCTCCCAACCGCCTGCAACTTCCCTGACATTGTGAAAACCTTCTTTTTTCAATAAGGATACTGCTATCAAACTCCTGTAACCAGAAGTACTATGAACATATATATTTTGATTTTCGCCCAGTTGTGCAATCACAGCCACATCAGCCATATCGCTTAGCGGCATACTAACAGCATCCAGTACATGTCCTTCAGCATATTCGCTGGATTTTCGAACGTCCACCACTGTTAGGTTTTCGTCAAAAGGAATATCTAAAGCAAGTTCATCTGCCTCAACGTCAATTACTAAATCAACTTGTTTGCCAGATGAAAGGTAAGTTTCAAAGCCACCTTCCAGGAATCCGAGGATCTGCTGATAACCCAGTCCAGCTATTTTGCCAATCACATATTCTTCATCACCCGCTGCAGCTACAATGCAAATTGGCTTCGTTACAGGTATGAGACTGAAGGCCCAATCTTCAAAACGCTTTTCAAGGCCAATGAAAATTGAACCGGGAATAAATCCTTGTTTAAAAGAGGCATCATCCCTGGCATCCAGAACAAAAGCGTCCTTGCCGATTGCCTCGTCCAATTCCCCGAGGGTTAGTGCCTTCATTGAATGTTTATTTTGCTGGCTAGTCGTTGATATTCATTACTCGCCTCCTGATAAATTATCAGTGGAAGGCGTCTCCTTTAAAGGTCGAGAAAATTTTAGCCCAGCAGCTTGTTTACAAATTCATTTATAGATGTAATGCGTGACTTGTTGATAGAATAATAAATAAATTTTCCATCACGCTCGGTAGACACAATACCTGCTTTTCTCAGTATTGCAAGATGCTGAGAAGCTACAGATTGTTCAAGGCGAAGTTTCACATAAAGTTGCGTAACAGTGAGCTTTTGACTTTCGTTGATTGTTTTAATAATCTGCTGGCGAAGTTTGTGATTCAGAGATCGAAGTACCAAAGCTGCTTTCTTAATATTATGGTAATCAATATTAAGAGAGACTGCATTTTCTGCGCCTGTATGAATAGGCTCGGAAAAAGTCATAAATAAAATATTTAGAGGTGGTTTACAATTAGACCGCAAAGATACATTCCTGATTAAGAAATACACGGTGACAAAAAAATAATAACAATTTTTGTGATATATCTAGTGCCCGCGGGGCGGGGAATAGAACTCTTTTAAGTATAACGGTTCGGCGTAGGCTATGTTTGCAAATTTTTCACAAAGGAACAGGTCTTCAGAGATTGTGGCAAGTGCAAAAGGCGAAGTTTCAATATCTAAAATCCTGTCGGCCGTAATTTTTAATATTGGCGCGGCCTTCAAACTGCCGTCGCCGGAAAAAAAAATTTTCCTTTCTGCGGACCATGGTTGTAATGAATCAGCGTTTAAAATTTCTGCGCATGGTGGAAAGATCACGGCTCTCTTTGCATCATAAAGAGCAGTGTACACTTCCATTCTACGTGCGTCAATCATTGGGCAATAAAGCGCTTCTTCATCTCCAAAATGCTGAAATGCAGTTAGCGCCATGGCCTCCAGGGTATTAACCGTAATAAGAGGGATATTCGCTGCGTAGCAAATACCCTTTGCAGCAGAAAGCCCCACCCGGAGCCCGGTGTACGAGCCAGGACCAATTGTTACAGCGATCGCATCGATACTGGCAAATGTAAGTTGCTGATTATGTAATATCTCTTGGATACTGACATGCAAAAATCCGGCATGTTTTTTTGCCTCTTCACTGGAGAAATGTTGAGCTACTTTACCAGACGTGCTTAAAGCTGTGAATCCTTTTGAAGTTGCAGTATGTACAAGAAGAATATTTGCCATCGGCTTCTACAGTGCAAATTTTTTGACGGTATCTTCAAGGAGCTGGCAGGGCAAAAAGCGTTTATCCGATACTGATAGCTTCTTTAGCAATTGCAGTATTTTGTCGAGCCCTATCTTTTCAGCCCATTCGAAAGGGCCGAAAGGGTAATTCGTGCCGAATTTCATTGCAAGGTCTATCTCTTCTTTTGAACTGATACCATCTTCCAGCGCGAAATAAGCTTCATTGATGATCATACTCACCACCCGCGCCGACACAAAACCGGGTTCATCCTTTACCTGGATAAACTGCCATCCCAGCTGCGAAAAAATTTTTGTTACGCCGGCAATATCGGTAGTTGCCACTTCATACAATTTTCTCTGCAGGAAGCCCGGCCAGCCGTTTATACGACTTAGTCTCCCAGGAATTTTCACGTCCGACAAACAATCTGATACGGCATTCGCAAAAACCGGCACTTCGATATTCACGGGGAGGTCTTCAACAGGCAACTGGTCATTGAGCCAAAATATCGCATCGCAATTTGAAAAATCTACATCAACTGCATCGGGGAAAAATCTCCAGTCCGCCGGGTTACATACCTTTTCGCTCCTTGAAATTTCTATTCTTTGCTCCTCGCTCGCCACTGCAATAATGTTCATCAGGAGTTTTTTGCAAAAATAGGTTTGTTGATTGAAGGAAAGTTTTGCAATTTTAGCGGAAGCTTACTTTGTCCATGAAGAAAAAAATAATAAAAACTGAACACGCTCCTGCACCTATTGGCCCTTACAGCCAGGCTGTACATTCAAACGGTTTCCTTTTTCTTTCAGGGCAAATTCCGATTGACCCTGTTACTTCAGAGCTGGTAATGGATAACCCGAAGGCAGAGACAAAGCAGGTGATGGAAAATCTAAAGGCTGTGCTGGAGTCAGAAGGGTTGACATTTTCCGAGGTGATAAAAACGACAATTTTTTTATCAGACATGAGCCTTTTTGGAGAAGTGAATGAAGTTTACAATTCTTATTTCGAAAAAGATTATCCCGCCCGGGAAACGGTGGCGGTCAAAGGATTACCGAAAAATGTGAATGTTGAGATCAGCATGATCGCGGCAGCCTAATAAAACGAACAGTGAAAAACCAGGTTATCATCACATCCCGCGTGCACAACCATTTAATTGATGTCTTGCAACAGAAGGGATATTCAATTATCAACAATGAACAAATTACTTACGAAGACCTGATGGCGATCATCAACCAGGCCGAAGGATTGGTAATCACCAGTCGACTGCCTGTTGACCGCCGGTTAATTGATAAAGCTGCCAGCCTTAAGTGGATTGGGCGTTTGGGCAGCGGCACAGACCTGGTAGATGTGGAATATGCTAACAGTAAACAGATAAAAATTATTACCACACCGGAAGGTAACAGAAACGCGGTTGCAGAACATGCTTTAGGTCTGTTGCTGAATCTTACGAATAATATTTCGTCGAGCTTTGCGGAAGTGAAAGAAAAGCAATGGATCCGTTATCCCAACAGGGGAATCGAACTCAAAGGCAAAACAGTGGGTATCATCGGATTCGGCAATACCGGATCAGCTTTTGCCAAACTCCTTGGTGCCTTTGACGCAACGGTGCTGGCTTATGATAAATATAAGTATGGCTTCGGTAGCGGTTTCATTCGCGAAGCCAACCTGGAGCAGGTATGCCGCTATTCCGATGTAATTAGTTTGCATGTCCCTCTGACGGAAGACACCCGGGGAATGGCAAACGACTCTTTTTTTAATTTACTCACCCGTCGACCATTTTTTATCTCGACCTGTCGTGGAAAAGTTACTGATACCGCCGCCCTGATAAATGCCTTGAAAAATAACAAGCTTGGCGGGGCCGGGCTGGATGTGCTTGAAAATGAAAAGCCGGAAACATTCAGTGAAGCAGATACCGGGCAATTAGCTTGGCTGGTGCAGCAGCCTAATGTTATCATTACGCCGCACATTGCTGGTTACAGTAATGAAGCTTTTTATGAAATGAGTAAAGTACTTTTACAGAAGCTCGGACTGGAGTGATTTTTAAATAATTTCTATATTTGCAGCATACAACGTCTTCAGAGGGACGTTGTATTTTTTTTAGCCTTTTCGTGTCTTACTTTAAAAAATTGTGAAAATGAGTACAACTAATTATGTAACGAAAGAATCCTTTGAGCACATGAAACATGAGCTGCAGCATATGAAAGGTGTGGAAAGGCCTGCAGCTTCAAAAGCGATCGGTGAAGCACGGGAGAAAGGCGATCTAAAAGAGAATGCGGAATACGACGCTGCAAAGGATGCGCAGGGGATGCTGGAAGCAAGGATAAAGCAACTGGAAGGAGTGATCGCTACTGCAAAAATTGTAGATGAGAATGATATCGACACTTCAAAAGTGTCTATCCTTACGAGAGTGACCCTGACAAATGTGGCGACCAAAAAACAAGTGACTTATCAAATTGTTTCGGAAAAAGAAGCAGATCTGAAATTGAAAAAAATTTCTGCAACTTCGCCAATTGGTAATGGGTTACTTGGGAAATCTGTGGGTGACATTGCAGAGATAAAGGTGCCTGCCGGGTTAATAAAACTAAAGATCGAAGAA
>JBBQSI010000001.1:0-33887 GCA_038213975.1 Chitinophagales bacterium | reverse complement strand
GGCTGTAAGTGATGCGGGTATTTCAAAAGAAAATATTAATCCCGACCGGGCAGGAGTAATTTTTGCCAGTGGTATTGGTGGCATGACCACTTTCCAGGATGATGTAATGGAATTTGCCCGTGGCGACGGTACGCCCCGTTTCAATCCTTTCTTTATCCCCAAGATGATATTGGATATTGCCGCTGGCCAGATCTCAATGCGGTACGGATTTCGGGGTCCGAACTTTGCCGTAGTCAGTGCTTGTGCAAGTAGTACAAATGCAATTATAGATGCTTACGACAATATACGCCTTGGCAAGGCCGAAATTATCCTCACCGGTGGCAGCGAGGCTGTTATTCGGGAAGCAGGTGTAGGTGGCTTCAATGCGATGAAGGCATTAAGTGAGAGAAATGATGACCCTAAAACTGCCTCCCGGCCTTTTGACAAGGACAGGGATGGTTTTGTAATGGGAGAAGGCGCCGGCGTACTGGTGTTGGAAGAGCTGGAGCACGCGAAAGCCCGTGGGGCAAAAATTTACTGTGAGATCGCAGGTGGTGGTGCCACTGCCGACGCCCACCATATCACTGCGCCGCATCCGGACGGATTAGGGGCGAAAAATGTGATGACCGCTGCGCTGAGAGACGCGGGCATGCAACCTGGAGATATTGATTATATTAATGTTCATGGCACGTCTACTCCCCTGGGAGATGTGGCAGAAACGAAAGCAATTCTTAAGGTATTTGGCGACAAAGTGTATGAACTTAACATCAGTTCCACAAAGTCGATGACGGGACACTGCCTCGGTGCCGCCGGCGTAGTAGAGGCGCTCGCCTGTATTTTAGCCGTTACAAAAAATGTGATTCCTCCAACCATTAACCATTTTACTGACGATCCGGAGCTTGACCCTAAGTTGAATTTTACTTTCAATGAAGCCCAGGATAAGGAAGTAAATGCGGCCTTAAGCAATACTTTCGGATTTGGGGGGCACAATGCTTCCGTCATTATAAAGAAATACAAGGACTAACTTTAAACTCTTGGTATGGCCGTTCCCGAGCACATTCACAGCAACGAAATTGAGAATTTTTTAGTCCGTCGCCTTGGCGATAAAGAAGCTGCTGAGATCATGACCTATATTGGTAAGGAGGTGGATCGCCGGGTAGAAGACCGCGTTGATTATTCAAAAAAGGAAATTTCCGTTTGGCGTGAAGACATGAAAGAAATTTTTGCTACCAGGGAGGATGCTGCAATCCTGCAGAATAAACTGGTTAAGCGGGTTTCTGCCGCCGAAGGCACACTGATACTTTGGTCATTCGTTTTTTGGATAACTCTCATCGTTGCAGTCTTTTGCATCATTAAGTTTATTAACTAGTCTTCTTCGTTACTGAGAAGTTTATTTTTAAGCCTGATTTTTTACTGGAAATCAATGTTTTTATACACGTTTTATTTGTGAAGAAGACATAAAATTCAGCTAACTTCCATCGTGCTCTTTCTAAAAAATATGTACTCCCCGAAAGTTGATCGGGACTTCAGAAGCCAGTTAAGAAATGTGTTGGGTTTTGCTCCGGGGAAGCTCATTCTGTACAAAACCGCGTTGAGCCATCGCTCCATCCGCGAGGGCGCTGATGAAAACAATGAACGGTTGGAGTTCCTCGGTGATGCAATTCTCAGCTCCATTGTTGCGCATTATCTTTTTATGCGCTATCCCTATAAAGACGAGGGTTTTCTTACAGAGATGCGAAGCAAAATGGTAAACCGTAATCAACTGAACGACATTGCCCTGAAAATTGGCTTAAAGAAAATCACCATCTACAATAAGTTTGACAATAGCCTAAAGATCTCCCAGATATTCGGAAACACGCTGGAGGCGGTAGTTGGCGCGGTATACCTCGATAAGGGCTATGAGCGCGCCCAACGCTGGGTGACGCGCCATATTATCAATCCGCATTTTTTCATGCAGGACCTTGAGAATCTTGATATTAACTTGAAAAACAAATTGTACGGTTGGGCAAATAAAAATGGTAAGAATCTTGAGTTTGAGACCATTGAAGAGCGGGTGGAAAATGGCCGCAGGTTGTTTACTATCGGAGCTAAAATTGATGGCATACTGGTATCGGAAGCCCGGGCGTTTAATAAAAAAGAAGCAAGCCAGGCGGCTGCCCAGATTGCTGTTGAAAAACTGGGATTGCCATGAAAATTGGAGTGATAGGAAGTGGTAGCTGGGGCACCGCTATCGCAAAAATTCTTACCGACAATGGCCAAAACATAAACTGGTGGTTCCGGAGCCCGCAGACAATAGACCAGCTGATAGCCCGCCGGCACAACCCACACTACCTGCCTTCGGTACATTTTGATATCACTTCTCTTACCTTGTCGTCCGAAGCGGAAAGCGTTATCAAAGATTCTGAAGTAATCATTTTGGTGACTCCTTCCGCTTACATTACGGATTTGCTGGAGCCATTGCCTTCAGCAATATTCCAGGGAAAAAAAATTGTTTCCGCAATTAAGGGCATAGTGCCCGGTTGTAATTATCTGCTGAATGACTACCTGAAAGAAAAATTCCATTTTTCGCTGACCGATTATTTTACGCTCTTGGGCCCGTGCCATGCTGAGGAAGTAGCAGCTGAAAAATTATCATACCTGACGGTTAGCGGTGTAGATGTGGATGCAACGACAGAAATTGCTGAAAATTTCAAAACGCCTTATCTGCGGGTACTTCATAACACGGATGTTTATGGAGTACAATACGCAGCTGTACTCAAAAACATTTACGCTGTTGGTGCCGGCATTGCGCACGGGCTGGAGTATGGTGATAATTTCCTGAGCGTTTTGATAGCTAACAGCGCTGATGAAATGGCCGGCTTTCTTCGTAGGACAGGTAAGAAAAGCCCGCAAGTCGGTACAATAATTCATCAACCAAGACCCGCAAGTGCGGAACAAGATATTACCAACTATGCCGCATCGGTTTATCTCGGGGATCTGCTGGTAACTTGTTATTCACTTTTCAGCCGCAACCGAACTTTCGGCAATATGATTGGCAAAGGCTACTCTGTAAAGTCAGCTCAATTGGAAATGAATATGGTTGCTGAAGGATACAATGCCAGCAAATGCATGAATGCCATCAATCACAAAGTTGGCGCTGAAATGCCGATCGCCGAGACTATCTACAAAATATTATGGGAGAAGCTTCCGGCAGCGGAAGGCTTTAACGGAATTGAAGCAGAATTACTGTAGATCTGCGAGTATCCCGGAATCATTTACAAATAAATCGGCAGCAATCCCATCCGCAAAAAGTTTTCCTGCGTCTTTTAGAATGAGCCTTTCTTCTCGTTCGTATAGCCATCCATTTTCTTTGAACTTTTCGATTCTCTGTGAGAAAGATTTTTTTTCGGAGGCAATTAAAAAGGGAAAAACGCGGTCTAAAGACAAGCCTTCTATCGTTCTCAAAGACGTCATTATATATTCATTCAGTTTTTGAGACGCCGTGAGGATCTCGGCTTCGGCAGGTATTCGCCCGGCATTAATGGCATCCAGGTATTTAGCATTATTATTTACATTCCATTTCCGGATATTACCATTATACGAGTGCGCAGAAGGCCCAATTCCAAGATAACTTGAGCCGCTCCAATAACTGCTGTTGTGGCGGCTGCGATATCCGGGTAGGGCGAAGTTCGAGATCTCGTAATGCTCATAACCTGCCTCCCGCATTTTCTGCATTAATAAAAGAAATTGCCGGGACTGTACTTCCTGGTCAACATCTTCCTTTTTAGTAAGCATAATCATTTTTTGCAAAGCTGTACCAGGTTCTACTGTAAGGGCATAGCATGCAACGTGCGGTGGTGCATACTGCAATGCTTCTTCAACAGTTTGTATCCACTCTTCGTCAGAAAGGCCCGGAATTCCGTAAATAAGATCGATCGAAAAATTATTAAAACCCGCATCCCTGGCCGCCATTATACTTTCTCTTGCCTGGGTAGCATCATGTACGCGGTTCATCCAGGTAAGATGCTCTTGAGAGAAAGATTGTATCCCTATACTCAGGCGGTTAATACCTGCAGACTTCCATGCTGAAAGTTTTTGTTGGGTAATATCGTCAGGGTTAGTTTCGAGTGTACATTCAGCCGACCCGTCAACCTGGTAGGAAGTTTTGAGTTGAGACACTAAAAGTGTCAAGTCTAAGTTAGTAAGTAAACTGGGGGTGCCTCCGCCAAAATAAAGTGTTTCAACAGATGGCAGAAATGATTTCCACTCAACTGTGGAGAGTTCGATTTCCCGGGCAAGGGCATGCACCATTTTTTCTTTCAGTGAAGGTGAAGTGCTGAAATGAAAGTTACAGTAATGGCAGGCACGCTTGCAAAAAGGAATATGGACGTAGATACCTGCCAAAGAAGACGTAATGAAAAAAACGCCTCAGAAGGCATTTTTTAATTTGATTAGTTTTATACCACCCGGATGCAATATCTGAAAATAAAATATTATTGCTGCTGCCTGCCCATCTTGCTTTCGTTCATCAGCTGTTTCAATAATGCCGCTCTAGCGCAACAAAAATTTCATGTACAGTACAACGTTAGTCCACACGATTCGGCCTTTGGCTCGTTAAATATTACCCGGGAATTTGAGGATTCCATTGCAGCCCGCAAGTATCTCCAGGGGCTTCCCGGAGTTTTGCAACAAAAAGGATTTCCCGCCGCAGCAGTGGATTCAGTCATCACGAAAGATACTGCGAGCCTTGTGATATCGGTTTACCTCGGTCCCAAAATAACTTTTACGGCTGTAGATGTTGACAGCCTCGATGCGCAAATGCTGGAAGCGATTGGCTTTCGCAAACGTGCAAAAGGCAGCCAGATGGACTTTACCCGGATAAAAGCTTTCCGCGAAAAGGTGTTGGGCTATTATGAAAACAGCGGCTATCCTTTTGCTGAGCTCGATATGAAAACGATTCTCACGCCGGAAAGTAACCTCACCGCTTCTTTCATTTTAAAAAAAGGCCCGCTCTATAAAATTGACAGCACCAGGAACCTGGGCAAGGCAAAAGTGAGCGAAAATTTTATCCGGCATTACCTTGGCATCGACAACGGAAGCACATATGATAACAGCAAGTTGAATAATGTAAGCAGAAAACTGTCCGAGCTACCCTACCTGGAAGAAGCTCAGCCCTGGAACTTAACAATGCTTGGATCGGGCGCCACCTTAAACCTTTACCTGCAGCAACGTAAGAGTAGCGCAATAGATGTGTTGGTAGGTTATCTGCCCGCTAACACTACCACGGGCAAAGCACAGCTTACCGGCGATGTACACCTCGACCTGAAGAACGCCCTGGGAAGTGGTGAAAACATCGTTATCAACTGGCAACAGTTACAGCCAAAGTCGCCAAGGCTTGTGCTGGGTTACATTCAGCCCTACATTTTCAATTCAAACTTTGGGCTTGATTTCGCCTTTAACCTGTTGAAAAAAGATTCAAATTTTTTATCACTCAATGCAAGGTTTGGGATTCAATATATTCTTTCTTCCAACCAAACTGCTACCATATTTTACCAACAGGAACGCAGCTATCTATTGAATGGCGGGTTCGATACCAACCAGGTACGCGTCACTCGCAAACTGCCGACAAACATAGACCTGAACACAGGAAATTTCGGACTGAACTATAATTTAACACAGACAAATTATCGCTTGAACCCCAGGAGGGGTAACATTTTCGATTTTACTATCTCAGCCGGCCTTCGAAAAATCACACCTAACAATGATATTGTGAATCTCAAGGATCCGTCTGATCCAGGATTTAATTTCTCATCTTTATATGACACAATCAAATTAAAATCATACAGGCTAAAAATTCAGTCTGCCTTTGCTCATTTCTTCCCAATGGGAAAGAGCAGCACGCTGAAGCTCGCTTCTCACCTGGCTCTTTTGCAAAGTCCACAGTATTTTAGGAATGAACTTTTCCAGGTTGGAGGTTTCAGGCTGCTCCGTGGTTTTGATGAAGAAAGCATCTACGTAAATCGCTACGCCATATTTACAGCAGAGTATCGGTATCTCGTTGGCCTCAACTCTTACTTTTACGGTTTTTCAGACGCGGGTATCACGAAAACAGGAGGAAAAGAGAACAGTGTAAATAATCAGTTTTTCAGCGGAGGTGTAGGTATATCGTTTGAAACAAAAGCCGGCTTGCTTAACCTGAGCTACGCAGTTGGCAAAAGAAATGATGTGAAGTTTGATCTTCGTAATGCATCCAAAATTCATTTTGGGTATATCAACTATTTTTGAGCACCATTGAATTCCACATGCAGCGAAAAAGCTTTGTTTTCCTTTTTCTATTTGCCACTCTATGTTTTCCAGCAATTGCACAAGAAACTGCCGATTCGCTTAATGATTCCGCGGCCGTGCAGGCACAACCAGATAGTCTTACCCAAGCGTTGGATTCAGTAGCCCTAAGGCTTGTTACTGCCGATTCTCTGGTGCGAAAGTGGCTTGCCAAAAATCAGTTTATCAATGCCGCTCCGGGGCGCGATTATGTTTTTGTAAAGGAATATGAATCTCCGGGGAGAGAATTCCTGTTTTACCTGCTGCTTGGCGTTGTATTGGTTTTTGGCTTGTTCAAAACTTTTTACAGTGGCTATTTCAACAATCTTTTTAGGGTCTTTTTTAATACTTCCCTTCGCCAGAATCAGTTGACCGATCAGTTAGTCCAGGCCCGGCTGCCGTCTTTTATTTTAAATATCTTTTTTACGATTACAGCAGGTATCTACCTCTGGCTTTCTTTTTCTTACTTCCATCCCGGCAGTAGCGTAAAAGGTTTGTCGTTACTGCTGCTTTGTGTCGCCGGCATCGGTGCCCTTTACCTTGCGAAATTCATTTCCCTAAAATTTTTGGGATGGCTGTATACAGTGCAGGAGGTGATGGACAATTACATTTTCATTATTTTCCTCATCAATAAGATTCTCGGGATTGTGCTCGTTCCGCTGATAATAGTTTTTGCTTTTTCTAAAGAGTGGATGCTCAGTTATATCAACATTATCTGCATACTGGCAATTGTACTTTTCTTCTTAACCCGCTATCTCAAAACATATACATCCCTGGACAGGGAGGTTTCCATGAACCTTTTCCACTTCCTGATTTATGTATTAGCGACAGAAATAGTTCCACTTGCCCTCGTCTACAAAGTGACTACGGACTATCTTATCTAAACCGAATAACGGCGCTGTTTTCCGGAAACTGCGCCCGGACAGTCACCCATAAAAAAAACGTAGTTTTGTACTGCACCGTCTAACTCAGTAAATGGATAAAAAGATTGCACTTTCTGCTCCGGAAACTATGAAGCAAATCCAGAACATTTTAATAACACAGGCTAAACCGGAGAACGAAAAATCACCCTACTTTGAGTTGGCCAGGCGGTACAACATAAAACTCGAATTTGAACCTTTTATCAGGGTTGAGTCCATTTCCTCCAGGGATTTCCGCAAGCAAAAGATAGATATTACGGCGTATTCTGCCGTGATATTCACCAGCCGAAACGCGATCGACCACTTTTTTCGCACCTGCGATGAATTGAAAATAACCGTAAGCCAGGATACAAAATATTTTTGCATCACAGAAGCAGTGGCCCTTTACCTGCAGAAGTTTATTCTTTACCGCAAGCGTAAAGTTTTTTACGGCAACGACGGCACCAATAAAAGTCTTTTTGATGTGATCTGTAAATACAAAGAGCAGGAGAAATTCCTGTATCCTTGTTCAGAGTCATTCGACAGCGAAATCACGAACTGGCTAATTGAAAATCATTGTGGATATGCGATTCCCGTGCTTTACCAGATCATTCCTACCGATGTTAAAGAAATTATGTCGCGCCATGATTATGACATGATTTGCTTCTTCACTCCGCTGGGTGTAAGAAGCTTTACTGATGGTGTTCCGGATTTTCGGCAAAACGGTACGGTGATCGGCGCCTTTGGTGATAACACCAGGAAAGCGGTGATTGCTGCAGGTTTCAACCCGGATATCATCGCACCCCTGCCTAAGTTTCCCAGCATGGTATCGGCATTAGACAATTTCCTTTCGGCAATGTTGAAGGAAAGTGAATAATATTCGTCCTACATACTTACCTACTCTTACTTGACAAATATTACTTCCATAGAATTTGGCTCAGTAAAAAAAGACCGTCCTGAATATCAAGACGGCTTCTAATATTGTAAAGTAAAAACTACTTTTTTATCAATCCATCCATATACTTCACGGTTCTTACCAATTGAGATACATAACTCATTTCATTGTCGTACCAGCTCACCGTTTTTACTAACTGGGTGTCACCTGAAGTAATCACCTTAGTTTGTGTAGCATCGAACAGTGAACCGAAATGAATACCGATAACATCAGTACTTACGATTTCATCCTCATTGTACCCAAAGCTTTCGTTGGAAGCGGCTTTCATCGCAGCATTCACTTCTTCAACGGACGTCTTTTTTTCAAGCACCGTCGTGAGCTCTGTCAGCGAGCCGGTGATAACGGGCACCCGTTGTGCGCCACCATCCAATTTACCTTTGAGTTCCGGCAACACCAGGCCGATAGCCTTCGCTGCTCCTGTACTGTTAGGTACCACATTTGCAGCAGCAGCACGTGAGCGTCTTAAATCACCCTTTGCGTGCGGACCATCCAATGTATTCTGGTCATTCGTATAGGCGTGAATGGTTGTCATCAGGCCTGCCACGATGCCGTAAGTATCATTCAATACTTTGGCCATGGGCGCAAGGCAGTTGGTAGTGCATGAAGCACATGAAATAATTGTTTCGCTGCCGTCAAGGATGTCATGGTTTACATTGAAAACAACAGTCTTCAAATCACCTGTAGCCGGCGCAGAAATCACCACTCTTTTAGCGCCTGCTCTTATATGTGCTTCTGCTTTTTCTTTATCTGTAAAAAAGCCTGTGCATTCGATCACTACATCCACATCATGGTCGCCCCAGGGAATTTGGGCGGGATCTTTTTGCTTATATATTTTGATTTCTTCACCATTCACCGTGATGGCATCTTCCCCACTTGATACATCGTCTTTGAACTTACCCTGCGCACTGTCATATTTTAAAAGATGGGCGAGCACCTTTGGGCTGGTAAGGTCATTTATTGCCACTACATCAATATCCTGCATGTTATAGATCTGCCGGAAGACGAGTCTTCCTATTCTTCAAAATCCATTAATAGCCACTTTTGTTTTGCTCATAATTGAAAGATTATTTTGAAAATTAGGTTGCAAATGTACTCTATGTAAAACAGTTTCGCTTTATAAAATGCCTCGATCGTAACGATCTCCACGGTAGTTTTTTTGAAATTCATTTCCGGAAGCCACTTACATAGTTGTTGCCCCTGATGTAAAACCTGTAAGGCAAATGCGCAGCATCACCTGCTCCCTCCACCCCGATGCGTTTGCTTATGGCGATCTCTTCCCCAGCTAAACAGAAACTGTCCTCGTAGATTCTTATAGAAGAGTCTTCCAGGGAGATTCCCGAGTGATGCTTAAAGATGCCCAAAGCTTTTGCCACATTTCCCGGTCCGCGGGTAAGAGTTTCATTGAGCTTCGGCTTCCCGGTTCTCTGTAACATGGTGTCTATTCCTTCAAGTGGTTCTATTGCCCTGATTAAGACGGCATCGGGCACTTCTTTTTCGTTTGTCACCACATTTAGCATTTGGTGCATTCCATAGCATATATATACGTATGATGTGCCTGGCGGACCATACATATGCTCATTTCTTGGCGTTCGCCTGTTACTATAAGAGTGCGATGCTCTGTCAGTTATGGCTACATAGGCTTCCGTTTCACAGATGCGCCCCGAGGTGAATTCATTTTCAAAATCTGTAACTACGATTTTCCCCAACAGATCCCGGGCAATTTCCAGCACATCCGGCCTGTTGTAAAAAGATAATGGTAGCGGTTTCATGTCCCTTGCCTTTAACAATCCTTTACCGCCGCTGGTGAATACTTTGCGGGGAAAGCAAGTTATATTATTTAAGTTTGACGACTTCAATCTCTGCTGATTGCTAAAGGAAATTATAATAGCGGTACAATCATACTTTCAGGCGCACCGGTTTATCTCTGAAAATAAGTTGTGGAAATGGATCCTGATTCCTGGCATCGTTTACGCCATCTTATTTGTTGCCGGCATCTATCTGTTTTGGGAATCTTCAGCTTTCGTAATTGATTTTTTACTTACAAAAACGGGTGTAAAATCCTGGCTGCAAAAAGGAACGAGCCTGCTTAAATTCCTGTTGGTATTTGGACAGATCGTTGTCCATATTATTTTAATGGTTCTCTATTTTTCCTGGTTTAAATATCTTTTCCTGATAGTCGGGTCGCCGGTGTTTGCCTGGCTGAGTGAGAAGACCGAAACGCTGATCACAGGCAGCGATTATCCTTTCCGTTTTCGCCAATTCGTGAAAGATGCGCTGCGGGGAACGGGCATTGCTTTGAGAAATACGTTATGGCAAACCGTTTACTCTGTTTCAGTTTTTTTTCTTGCGCTCATCCCTGTCGTAGGTTGGGCCACGCCAGTACTTGCCCTTTTTATCGAGTGTTATTATTTCGGTTTTTCCATGCTGGACTATACAAGTGAGCGTAAAGGACTTACGACTTCACAAAGCATTCATTACATCGGCAATCATAAAGGCCTGGCTATAGGGAACGGACTTGTTTTCTACCTGCTACATCTGATTCCATTAGTGGGCTGGGTGATGGCACCGGGCTACGCTGTCATCGCGGCAACGCTGAGCCTGCAACAGGAAAATGCAGACCACCTCATCGTTCAAAAAGTCGCCTGATGATTTACCTCATTCCCACCGTGCTTGCCGAAGATGCACTCGAAACTATTCTCCCATATGTGCTGGAATCTGTAAAGAAATGCTCGGTCATCTTTGCAGAGAATGAAAGAACAGCGCGGCGATTTTTAAAAAAGCTGGACGCCGGCATTGTGATAGATCACTTTGAATGGCATACCATTCACAAGGCGGAGGCAGCGCAGGTTAAACTATTTGGCGAAGCTGTGAAGGCAAATAAAAACATTGCAATTATCAGCGAGGCCGGCTGCCCGGGCGTTGCAGATCCCGGCCAGTTGCTTATTGCCGAAGCACACAGGCTGGGTGCCACAGTGCGGCCGTTGGTAGGCCCTTCGTCCATCCTGTTGGCGCTAATGGCGAGTGGCCTCAACGGCCAGAATTTTGGCTTCCAGGGATACCTGCCGATTGATGACCTGGAAAGAGCGAAGAAAATTAAAACACTGGAAGTTGAATCAGGGAAACAGGATACTACACAGATTATTATTGAAACGCCTTTTCGTAATAATAAAATGCTGGATGCAATCTTAAAAAATTGCAGGGATGAAACAATGCTTTCCGTAGCTTTTGAGCTCACCTCGGCTGAGGAATGGATCAAAACACAATCAATTAAAAATTGGAAGCAGGCTAAACCAGACTTGCACAAGAAGCAGGTAATTTTTTTATTGAAAGCCTGAAAGCTGACCACTCAAAAATTATGTTATGCGAGTTGCCGTTTTTAGTGCGCACAACTTCGAAAGAGACTACCTATCCGGTGCTAATGCTGACCGGCACGAAATTTTTTTCATCGACGTTCGCCTTAACGAACAAACAGCCAGGCTGGCCGCCGGATTTGATGCGGTGAGCATTTTTACCTCTGATCATGCAGACGCACCCGTGCTTGAAATTTTAGCAGCCGAAGGGGTGAGATTTCTTGCATTGCGGACTGCAGGGTTTAATAACGTCGATTTAAAAAAAGCAAATGAGCTTGGGATAAAAGTTGCCCGTGTGCCTGCCTATTCGCCTTATGCTGTGGCAGAGCATACGGTGGCGCTGATGCTGGCCATGAACCGAAAACTAATCCGGGCACACCAGCGCATTATGGACAACAATTTCACATTGGATGGCCTGGTAGGTTTTGACATGCATGGTAAAACTGTTGGTATCATTGGCACGGGCAAAATAGGGCACATTGTAGCCCGTATCCTACATGGCTTTGGGTGCAAGCTGCTGGCTTTTGATTCTTTTCTGAATGATGATCTTGTGAAAGAACTTGGTACAAAATACGTCAGCATTGAAACACTTTGCCGGGAATCGGATATCATCACGCTGCACGTTCCTCTGACGGATGACACAAAATTTATCATCGACACAAAAAATATTGACCTGATGAAGCGGGGCGTAATGCTGGTGAACACGAGCCGTGGAAAGCTGGTAAAGACCGAAGCGGTTATCAAGGCACTCAAAACTCAACAGATAGGATTCTATGGCATGGATGTGTACGAAGAAGAGGAAGAGCTATTTTTTGAAGACCATTCAGAAGACATCCTCCAGGACGATATGATTGCCAGGCTAATGACTTTCAACAACGTTTTTATTACCAGTCACCAGGCTTTTCTCACAGACACTGCCCTCAGCAATATCGCAGAGACCACTATGTACAATCTCAATTGTTTTGAAGACGGGAAGAAATCGGAGAATGAAATTAGTTTTTAATACTGTTAGCCCTTTCCGTTAGAATAGCATTGGGCCCTTATGATTTTTATGAGGCACTTTGCCCAGGTGTTCGTAAGCCTTCGCAGTCACTTCGCGCCCACGGGGCGTGCGCATAATAAAGCCTTCCTGGATCAAAAATGGCTCGTACACCTCCTCTATCGTACCTGTCTCTTCACCAACGGCTGTCGCGATTGTGGTAATGCCGACCGGTCCGCCTTTGAACTTCTCAATGATGGTGACGAGAATACGATTATCCATTTCGTCCAACCCATATTCATCTACGTTCAAAGCCCGCAGGGCGTGTTCCGTAATAGCCAGGTCGATGATGCCGTTAGACAGTACCTGGGCAAAATCACGCACGCGACGCAGCAATCCATTAGCAATCCGCGGTGTACCCCGGCTGCGGCCGGCAATTTCCTGTGCTGCATCGGAAGTCACTTTTGTTCCCAGGATAGAGGCAGAGCGGAGAAGTATATTTTTCAACGTAGCGGCATCATAATATTCTAACCTTGACTTAATCCCAAAGCGGGACAAAAGTGGTGCTGTCAGCAGCCCGCTCCGTGTAGTGGCTCCGATAAGTGTGAAGGGCGACAGATTGATCTGAACGCTGCGTGCATTTGGGCCGGTGTCGATCATGATATCAATCCGGTAATCTTCCATGGCAGCATACAGGTATTCTTCCACCACGTTGCTCAGGCGATGAATTTCATCTATGAACAGTACATCATTTGCCTCGAGGTTTGTCAGCAACCCGGCAAGGTCTCCGGGCTTTTCAATTACGGGGCCGCTCGTTTCTTTAATATTTACCCCAAGTTCGTTAGCGACAATACGGCTGAGTGTGGTTTTGCCAAGGCCGGGCGGTCCGTGAAATAAGATGTGGTCCAACGCTTCAGAGCGTTGCTTTGCAGCCTGTATAAAAATTTTCAGGTTTCCAATGATCTGAGCCTGGCCAGAAAAATCTTTGATGATCGCCGGGCGAATATTATTCTCAAATTCTTTCTCTGCGTTGGATAGTTCTTCTTTATTGGTATGCAAGTGTTCGTTGGCCATTTCTCTGCGTAAAACTAAACCTTTAAAAGTAAAATTTCGGCAGCCCACGGCTTTCAACATGCCGGTGTTTAAGAGATTTCTGCCAATATTACCAACCTCAGTTCTTGGATTGCTTCTTGCTTCGAACATACCTTGTATAACAAGATTTTATGTCAACAAGAATTAAGATGGGCATCCTGGATCAATCCATCGTGCGGGCCGGGTACACGGCGAAAGAAGCGATAGAAGAAACGGTGGATACCGTGAAGCTTGCGGAGAAATTAGGATACAACAGGTTTTGGATTTCAGAACATCATAACGCTCCATCCATTGCCGGCTCTACGCCTGAAGTGCTGATGGTAAAGCTGGCAGAGGTCACACAAAAAATTCGAATTGGCTCAGGCGGCATCATGCTACCCAATCACAGCGCTCTGAAAGTTGCAGAAAATTTTCGCATGCTGGAAACGCTTTTCCCGGGAAGGATAGATTTAGGGATGGGACGGGCGCCCGGCAGTGATCGCATTACTGCAGCGGTATTAAATCCTTCAAATACATTCAGCGAAGAAAGTTACCTGGCACAACTCTCGCATTTACAGCACTTTTTCAACGATACCGCCGGTACAAGTTATGGCGCTCTCCTGGCGGTACCACAGGCGGAAACGACTCCGGAACAATGGATATTAAGCAGCAGTGGCGGCAGCAGCAAAATTGCCGCAGGATATGGTATGGGGCTGGCGATTGCGAAATTTATTAATGGGAATGCCACGGCAGATATTGTTGAAACGTATAAAGAACATTTTCAAGCCTCCGCTCAATTCCCAAAGCCGCGGGTAATGCTTTCCATTTCTGTTTTGTGTGGCGAAACGGAGAAGGGAGCTTTTGAAATGCGTAAACTGATGGACTATCGCCTGCTCCAGTTTGAGAAGGGAGACTTTAAAAAACCGGGTGATTATGCATCAATCGCTTCTTACCAATTTTCCCAACCGGAAAAGGACAGAATAAAAATCAACAGCGGCCGGGTGGTATCTGGTACGATCGATAAAGTAAAAGAGGAACTCCTGGCTCTTGCCAATGAATTTGATGCGGAAGAAATCATTGCAGCAACGATGACTGATACGCCGGAAAAACGACGACGTTCTTTCGAATTGCTGGCAGAAGGATTTAAATTAAATGAAAACTGAGTGATACAGAAGAGCCTTATCGGTTCCCAAACACGATTGAGAGATTTGGATTACATTAAAAAAAAACTGTTATGCAAAAATTCTTTTCACTTATTGTTATCGCCCTGTTTTTTTCTCAGTGTAATGATAGCTCCTCTACCTCTTCCAAGAGCGAGGCAATGGACGAAATTGCAAAAGCGGCAGGAGAAGAGAGTTTAAAGAATATAAAAACCATTGCCTTCACTTTCAACGTTCAAAAGGATTCAGCAGTGGTTGCCACAAGAAAGTGGAAATGGATGAAAGACAGTGATGAGGTGATTGCCATCACTGGCGCAGATTCAGTCCGGTTTAAAAGATATGATACGAGTACGGCGGATCTCCGCAATTTGAACGCTGACTTTACAAATGATGAATATTGGTTAACATTTCCTTATCATCTCGCATCAGATGGTGGGATGACGATCGCTGACAATGGCATGGCTAAGGGCCCTGTTACAGAAGATTCCCTGCATAAGTTCACAGTCCAGTACGATGATAAGGCTGGCTTTACGCCCGGAGATATGTACGTAGTCTATACAGATCCGTCCCATAAGATAATGGAGTGGGAATTTCATAAAAGCGGCAGTGCTGAACCTTCGCTCATGACGGCCTGGGAAGATTATGAAGATTACAATGGACTGAAGTTGTCGTCCAACCGGCCAAACAAAGATGGAAGTTTCAGGATTTTCTTCACTGACATAGACGTGCAATAGTTTGCAACAACTTCGGAGCATCTTTGCAATTTTCTGTAATCGTGGTATATTCGGAAAATACCTCTGAAAAACCGCCGGCAATTTTTAACTCTCTCGTCTCTGACTGCCCTGCTATGAAAGTATGCCTCCTTCAATTTTTTTGAAGATGTATGGTGTCATTTACTAAAAACTAAAGTATGTATTATGCAAACGGAGTCTAAAACCACAAACGAAAGTGCCATGTTGAAATACAAGGTGATGGTGATAGACACGGCTGTTCTAAAGTCTATCCTTATGGATAAGGACGTAGATGGTATCACTTTCACATTCAGCCAGGCTGTGCGAAAATTTGGAGACAATAATCACAGTCTCCGCCTGGTGGCATACAAGCATTTCTCCGGCAGAAAATCTGAAGAGATTTCTAACCCGGATTTTTTTGTGAAAAGCGAAAGCCCGGAAGCGTATCACAATGTAGAGATCGGCGATAAGGGTATCACCACGCATTTTGGCAATTTGAAACTTCGCCGAGATGATCTGAATGTAGATATTGACACTAACGATTACCCTTACTTGTTCTTATGGCCCACACATGGCGATGACGAATACGACGGGTATATTGAGTATAAAGTGTTTTACAGCAGTGGCCTGGATGCATCACTTGATGGACCAAAAACACTATCACGTGGATTTTCTGCCAACATGCTGGCGTTAAAAAACCTTAACCCCTCGCCGCCGGCATAGAGGGTCGGCGTTGCGACAGAAAAGAGTACGATCAGGCAGAGATTTCTCTGCGGAAAAATGAACGAAAAATTTTTCATAAAAATATTTTTAATGCCGATCAATCCTAAAACTGAAGGGCTGCATCATGTAGCTCTTCGCTCCACCGATTTTGAAAAGACAAAAAACTTTTACCGGGATATCCTCGGTTTCCAGTTGGCTCTCGATTCACCGGACATCATAGCCTTCAAAGCAGGGTCGCTGATTCTTGCGTTTAAAAAAGCCCAGGTAAGAACAGGGGAATATTTCACGCCTTTTAATATTGGACTTGACCACCTGGCACTTGCCTGCGAATCGGAGGAAGAATTGCAACGGGTTGCTCAGGAACTTCACGAAGCAGGTGTTGAAAATACAGGCGTAAAACTGGATGACACCCTGCAAAAAAATTATGTAGCATTCAAGGATCCTGACCGGATACAATGGGAGTTTTATATGAAGTAGCCTGGCTACCATCCTTGCTTGCGTTTTTATACTGAAATACCATCTAAATGAATTACGAGCAACTCCTGCAGCAGGTGGAATTCCTTATTTCAAAATACATGCGCAAGCATGCTGACCCCAGGCTTGTCTTCCATAATTTTGCTTATACAACAAACAAGGTGGCTGTTGCCTCCCGCATCGCCGACCACGAACAACTGGATGAACAAAACCGCTTTATACTTTTAACGGCTACCTGGTTCTCCGATCTCGGATATTACAAGAACCCAAAAGATCCGGACCTAACGGGCGTTCACCTGGCAGATAAGTTTTTAAAAGATCTTGGCATTGAGCCGGCAGACCTTGAAAGCATAAAGTCATGTTTGCTTGCACCAGCTTCTTTTCAGCCTGCGGGCTCAAAACCGGCAGAAGCGCTTTGCGATACGGCTACTTTCATTTATGGTATGCCGGAGTTCAAAGCTTACAGCAAACTATGGCGTACCGAAGAAGCGCTGCTCAGCGAAAAAGAATTTGACGCGGCTAACTGGATCGGCAGAATGATCATTCGAATGGAGCAACATCACTTCTATACAGACTATTGCAAAACAGTGCTGCAGCCTACCAAGGAAAAAAACCTGAAAAAATTGAGAAAGATACAGCCAATGCCGATACTTCCTGCCGCGTCTTTAGATGCTACCTTCTCTTCCCGTCCGGAAGAAGTGAAGCCAGCTAAAGACAAACAACAATCAAAGGGTGATTTACCTGACAGAACGATCGAGACAATGTTTCGAACTACGTCAGCTAACAGCCAGCGGCTAAGCAGCCAGGCTGATGCCAAGGCGCACATTATGATCTCGGTAAATACAATTATTGTCTCGTTGATCCTGGGTATTGTGGTTAGAAAAATTGACTCTTATAAGGCGCTTGCAATTCCTACCGGTCTGCTACTCGCAGTAAATCTGACGACGATCATTTTTGCCATACTTGCCACCCGCCCCAATGTGAAAAAGATAACCTTTTCGGGCAGCACACTTGAACCGGAAAAGACTAACATGCTATTTTTCGGCAATTTTTTCTCGCTGCATTTTGATGAATACAGTGAGCACATGCTCCACCTGATGACTGATAAGAAACAACTGTATTTACAACTTTTAAGAAACTTGTACGAACAAGGTGTCGTTCTTGCAAAGAAATACAGGATGCTTAAGATCTCCTACAATGTTTTTATGTTCGGCCTGGTAATATCAGTAATTGCATTTCTCATCGCTTCAAAATATTTCGATGCGGTGTAATTATTCTTAGTGAATAAATACAGAGACTTTATATGGATTTGCCAGTCTTCCTTTTTCGGCTTCGGAAGATATCTTGAAGAAAATTACCGGTGATCAGATGTTACAATATCAAAAAGGAAGTATCCGACCGACTAGTTCTTCCGTCCCTGGGAAGCAAAAACCTTCTGATGCGAAGCGGTAGTTCCCAGATCACTACCGATAACAATTTCCATAATTTTCTCAATCTCCAGATCTTGCAATATCACGCTCCAATTAGTTTCGGTCTCCACGTTATTTTCCTGCGGATATTCCTCCTCGAGGTGTAAGTCTGAAATAAAAGCAACCCGATGCATGAATATTATTTTTATTTTTTTGCAGCATGCCGATATTTCGAAAGTTGCTTTTGATAATTCTTATTCCCTTTTGCACCTACGCTCGTAATTATGCCAGACATTAAGATGTTGTTCATGTAGTTAAAAAAAGAGCGATCCTTTATCCGTTTAAAAAACACCAGGCCTTTCCTGTCAGCGTTTTGCTTTCGGACGATGAAAGCATTTATCAAAGCACTTTCTGCGGGCTTTATAAATCTTGAAGAATCAAGGCCGCCATTTTTTAGCAGCCTTACACGCAGACCCTGATAATAAAAATTCATTTCCCCGGTTGCGATGTTTTCATTCCCTGTGGCGGTCATCTCAAGTTTATCAATTTTTCCGGATTTAAATTCCAGGCTTGAAAGGGGCGCCAGTAACTGGTTTAAAAAAATAAGATTTGAAGGATCCACGGATACACTCATGTTAAAAGTTGAAAGCGGATCGGTGTAGGATTGCCGGAGCTGTACCTTAAATCCAGCTTCGTCTAAAAGCTTCCCGGCGAAAGAAAAGGAAAGGCTGTCATTGTTGTTCAACCGATAATTTTTTATGTTCTTAACGTGTCCGTTTACGGCAGACAGCAACAGTGTTCCCTCCAGCCTGTTGTCTTTATTTTTCTCTGTATATGTCACTTCACCATTGTTAATTTCTACCTGCTTTACGTAAATGGGAAACGCTATATTTTTTATTTGTTCAGTGAAAAATTCTTTTCGATCACCTTCAAGATAGGGAGGTTTCCTGTCTCTAAAAACAGACAACGCGGGCGACGTGATGCTGGCTTTTTGAATAAAAAGTGAATCATCATTCACAAAATTTTCCAGGTCAAAACCTAAAAGCTTTACCGCGCCTGATTTGACAGTAATATAATCTGTTTGATAGGCACTGGCTCCAATGATTTCGTCTCGGGATTTTAACGGCTTTACGGAGAAGGAAGACAAACTCAATATTTTTTCTGAGGCATTGTAAGCAGCATTTGAAAAATCGAGCGAGGCTTTTTTTGTTGCTAATTTCCCGGAAGTGGTATTTATCCACGCCCTGGTATTTGCTTTTAATAATTCCGTCTTGTCCCTCATAAAAGAAGAATGGAGGCTGATATTTCCCGCCCGGATATCTTCCACCTGGAGGGTATTTGTCTTCGTTTTGAACTGAAAGTCTGCTTTGTTTTTTAAGATTAATGAAGAGATATTAGCATCCCACGAAGGCGCACCGCTCCTTGCAACTTTTATATTGTTTGCCTGTAATTTAAATTGTGCGTCGATGATAAAATCCTTTTCATTGAAAGAGCCTTTTATATTACGGGTCTCAATAGAGAGTGAGCCAATCTTAAATTCGTTAAGTTGAAGAGTTATACGCTCCGCTTCAATATTCCCGTCGTCATCGCCGGGAATCGAGACCTGGTTGGAGATATTTTGCTTATCTATGCGGATATCTAACTTTGGCTGCGCCAGCCTTATTCGCCCAACAGTTAGTTGCATAGAATCCTTGCCTTGTTGTTTTCCGCCATCAGCTTTGCCAATAAAGGAAATTTTTGGCGCCAGCATCACGATATCGTCAAAGTGCTGATCATTTTTTAAGTATCCTTCAATGTCTTTTTTTATAGAAAGTGTTGGAATCTGCATGACAATCGTATTTACAGAGTCCTTTTTCTCAAACGTTAGATTTCGGAATTGCTGCGATGAATTATCGAGGTGGAAACTATCAGCCGCCAGTTTCATTGATTCCTTTGCAAACCCCAGCTTCCTGCCGGATACCGTGAGCCCTTTGATATCAAACGGACCAGCCTCATCTTTTTCCAATTCGGTGATATCGATATCTGTCAGGAAAGCCTTTGCTGTGACGGCCTTGCGCTCATACTCAAACTGTGTTTGGTTTCCGGAAATATTTTTTATGAGAAGGGAAGACTTTCGGTTTTTCTTTCCTCCCTGGGGAAAGGCATGTATGACCACCCTGCCATCTTTCCACTTTAATTGGTCTAATATGAGTTCATCATAGTTCACGCCGGTATAAATGTTATCTATCGAGATTTGGGACATGCTTGCTTCGATGGCGCCATCGCTTTTATTGATGAAGAGATTTGCGGCAGTAATTCGGTTATCCGAATTAAAAGTGATATCCTGCAATCTCGCTTCGAGGCCACCGGCATTCAAGTACCCGGCGGTAAAAAAAAGCGATTGAATGTCCCGCTGCTTTACGTGCTTGTAGTCTGTAATATTATCACCAAAGAGCGTGACGTTAAATCCTTCCAACTGAAAAGAATTTGAATTGTTCCAATGAATATTCACCTTTCCATTCTCTACTTTAAGAATGTCAATCTGCATGAAATCATCAAAAGTGTGACTTGCATTGAAGATGGGTGTGCGGGCGTTCTTTGATTGGGTTGTTAACTGGCGAAAATTAAATGTCGGTTCCCGCAGCAAGGCTTTTTTTGCCCGGATATTTTGCCGGAAAATTAATTCTGGCCAGTCTACATCCGCAAGTTCAAAATAGGGTACTGTAAAATTCCGGTAGTTTCTTAAATGGTTGACGTTCGACGCTGTGTGCACAGAAAAATTATTCAACAATAATTTGTCATTTGCAAATCGAATGCTGTCGAAAGTGTACACGCAGGAGCTGTCCGCATTATAAAGCTGGTATCCATTGATAAGCATATCGAAAGAGCTCAGCGTTACAGGAACAGGAACCGCAGGATTTACCCGTAGCTTATTAATTTGAAAATTTACTTTACCGGAAGTAAAGTTCGATTGTGTTTTGTTCTCTCTTATTTTGAAAACAATATTTCCGTCATTCACCCCGAGGAAGCCAAGATCAAGGTTGCCGGCAAAATCTTCCACCAATTTACCCGGTTCATCAAAATCGAGTGAGATTTTTTTTCTTTCCCCGATCGCATTATTCACAAAAAAATATGCAGAGGGCTTGTCGCAATATACCGAGTCGGCACGGATGAGGTCACTCTTGTAAAGTGCATCGAAATCAACCCCAATAAGTGCCAGCTTTACAAAATGAATATTGAAACTGTTTCCATTCTCTACTTTCGGCAAGGCATAAATAGTGCAACTGTCGAGGAAGATATTTTTACCGTTCTGAATAGACAGGTTGCGAAACTGAAGTTTATGAATGCCATCACTCAGCGTCAGGTCCTGGTCGCTAGACTTAAATAGTATGTTGTTTATATTATAGCCCGGACCCAAATTCGTTGCAGGCCGTCGCAGCGTAAAAAAAATATTTGAAAACTCAAGCGGCTTTTTATCGGGCTCGGCCTTGTTTATTAATATTATCCGTGCATTTTCCAACGAAATAGATCTTGTATTGAGCGATGTGATCGCATTGTCCGCGGTATGATATAGCTTGCCAAGCTGCAACCCCAGCGAAAGTTCATCGTGGGTGGTCGAGTCTCGCTGTCCCCAATCCATTACTTCTATGAGCGGGTTGACCATTTTAATGGTGCGCACTTCCAGCTTCCGGCTTAAAAAGGCAGACCATAAAGAATTGGTGGTAATATTTACCCGGCTGAAAGCTACGTTATACGTAATGCTGGGAGAGCCCTGGGATGTATTGAAAATTTTTGCGTCAAAAATTTTTACTTCCCGCGAAAAGATGTTGAAGGTTACTTTAGAAAGTTCAAGGGCGAATTTGCCTTTGGACTTTTCATTCACCAAATTGATTAGTAGACTGTTCGCATTCCGAATGAACCAAATATAAGCCCCCGCAGTAGTGATAATGAATAAGCCAGCAGCTATCAGCAACCCCCGTGTAATATGCCTGCGAATTTTTCTTTGGTTTTGTGCCATAGCTGAAAATATCCCGACCGTGTAGTAAGTGCTGCAGTTAATTAACGATGTTCAAAGCTATTTATTCCTGCAGGTAAATAGTGTTGAGACAGGCAAAATTGTGAGCAGGTAAACAATTTCCGTTGAATTGTTTCAAAATGAAGCTATCTAAATTGAGATCATCATTTTCCCCCGGTTGTTTTCACATTAAAATCTAACTTTAAAAAAACAGATCAATTAATAAAGTTACCGTCATGCTCCAAAATATTTTAATCTTTATTATTCTCTCTTTAGGATTCAGCCAGTTTTCGTTTTCGCAACCTTCAAGGTTTAGCATGGAATCTTTTGTTGGCCCAAACGGGGATACATTGAAGTATCGCCAGCTATTTCCTGATGCTAACAGGATGCGAAAGTATCCGCTTGTTATTTTCCTGCATGGCTCCGGCGAACGAGGTACAGATAATGAGGCACAATTGAAATGGGGCGTGATGAATTTTGCAACTGATGAAAACATGATGAAGTTTCCGGCGCTGGTAATAGCCCCGCAATGCCCACCACAAATGGGATGGGGGAATGCAGATCGGGAGAGAAACAGCACCGTCATGCACATGAAGCCGGAAGCTTCGAAACCGATGAGGTTGTTGCGGCAACTGATCGATACGCTGGTTAAAAAAATGCCGGTTGATACAAACAGAATTTATATCACTGGCCTATCGATGGGTGGGTTTGGGACCTACGATGCCATGGAGAGATATCCCCGTCTCTTTGCTGCTGCCGTGCCGGTATGTGGAGGTGGCGATACTTCAAAAGCGGCACAAGTTGCGCATATCCCTATCTGGATTTTTCATGGGGCAGAAGATCCGTCCGTGGATCCAGTTTATTCGCTCGACATGTTTCAGGCACTTACCAAAGCGGGAGCCCATCCTGCTTTCACGCAGTATCCTGAGTCGGGACATTTTTCCTGGCTTGGCGCATACAGCGATCCGCTAATGATGCAATGGCTTTTCCGGCAACACAAATAATTTTTGAAAAAGACAAATCCCAAGTTTATTATTTTTCGACAGATTAATTGCCTTTCGTAAACATGTATGAATCGGCTTTCCTCTCAATGTATGAAGCTAATGAACGTATGGGCAGGAATTATTAGCTTGAATATTACAGTAAAATTACGGTCTCAATTAGTCCGGTTCTAAAAGAAAAAGCGCATTTAATCCTATGGGTTCGCACTATTATTTGAATAACAGAATTTTTTAACCCACTTATTTTTTTACCTTGGTGTTTTTAAGCGCAAACGCAATAGTTGCTGTCAATGCATAGGGTTAGCCTTTCCCCTTGCAGGAAACAGAAAGAATCGTTTTGCATACTATCCATTGCAATGGCGCGGTTGCTGAAATTGTTTGCAGAAAAAAAACTGGTATAACATTGCACCGGCTGCGGGTACACGAAAAACTGCAGGAGAGATTGCGACGCCGGAGTGAAATAGAAGTAACTGAAAAATGTTTAACTAATCAAGCCGGCAGCCTAACACGAAATTGAGTATGAATAAAATGGAGAACACTGATTCGGATTGCTATTTACAAACAGAAATCAAGAACTAATTACAGGCGTCTGTGAATCCCATTTTCAAAAAAATAACGGAGTTACTTGATAAGGAGTCTTTTCCTCCTGGCACGAAAGAGCAACTCAAAGAACTGCTGGCGATCGCTGAAAAGGAAAATGAGTCTCTCACCCACAGCCTCGCACAGGCGACAAGCGAAAGCGAAATACTGTCGGAGAAGTTAAATGCAAACCCGGTCGGAAATTCAAATGCTTCCTCACATGAACGTAACCGGGACAATACGCTGCAGCAAGCGCTTGAGAGTTTGAAAGTGATGCAGGATCAATTGATCCAATCAGAAAAAATGTCTTCCCTTGGAGAACTCACCGCCGGTATAGCCCACGAAGTACAGAACCCTTTAAACTTTATCAATAATTTTTCCGAGATAAATGCTGACCTGGTCGAAGAGCTACGGACAGCTATTTTAAAGAAAGATTTTTCCGAAACGGATTCCATTTTAGATAACATCCGGGAAAATGAAAAAAAGATCGCACAACATGGAAAACGGGCCGACAGCATTGTGAAAAATATGCTGATCCATTCGCGCTCCAATAGCGGGAACAAGGAGTTGGTAGACATCAACCATTTAGCGGAAGAATATCTGCGTCTATCCTACCACGGTATGCGAGCAAAGGATAAATCATTTAACGCTACGATGAAGAACGATTTTGACCCTGCTGTCGGAAAGGTCAGCGTTGTGACGCAGGATCTGGGGCGTGTAATGCTCAACCTGATTAACAACGCTTTTTATGCCGTGCTGGAAAAGTCAAAGTCTGCTGGCACCAGCGAATACCATCCCGAGGTGCAAATAACCACCATGCGTACTGGCGGAGAAGTGCAGATCTGTATACGAGATAACGGTACGGGTATTCCGGTAGCTGTAAGGAGTAAGATTTTTCAGCCTTTTTTTACCACTAAACCTACCGGCGCCGGCACAGGTCTTGGCCTTTCATTGAGCTACGAAATTATTCGAAATCATGGGGGAGATATCACTGTGGACACGGAAGAGCGTAAAGGCACAAAGTTTGTAATACACCTGCCTGCAGGGAAATAGTGACACTTTTTTCTTCCGCTATCAGTCTCATTTTCCGTTTGATTTTTTACCCTGAAATTTGTTTTCATCTTTCACGAAATTCCTTTCACATAACTATATCACAATCTCGTCAACTTGCGGCAGATGAATCTTAATCCCGGCGACAGGCGGGCACTGAGCCTGGTACCTGGCAAACTGCTTCAGCTTGGCCATAATGAAGAAACATTAGATTGGATGATTAAAACAATTGAGCTCGATCCTGAAGATATTGGTGCACTCATAAACGGAACATGTTTTTTTCAATTATGGGCGAAAACGAACGGGCACTTGATATGCTTGAGGAAGCGGCTATAAAGGCTTCGGAAAAAAATACTTTATAGAAAAGTATCCGGATTACGATAATCTCGCGTGACGATGCCCGATTCGACGGCCTGCTAATGAAGCTGAAATATCACCGCCCACGATCCGAAAATAAACTTGATTTTACAATGCGCCATACGGTGGTGAAGTATTCAGGCTTTTTCCTCCGTGGGAGATCATCGGATTATTGGAGCATCTCCCGGATTCAATTTGGAAACGCCTGAAACAGTAATCTGTTGCGAAAAGATTTCATAACAAAAAGCAGAAGATCATAGAGTGCGAACCTGGAGAAGTGACAATAAGTATCACCCTGATTCGAAGGTGATTAACAACCGGGACTGTTATGTTTACATTTACGTCCTGATTGTTGCAGAGGCAAAAGCCCATATTTCCTGAATGAATATTTTATAGATGCCCGGGTTATTTAATGGATTTCTAGATCTTTCGGAGGTGTGGGCCTTGCTGATTCCCCTCTATGTTTTACATTGGAACAAACAGCCCAAACAAATGCGGCCGGTAATTTTTTATTTGTGGGCTGCCCTTATACTAAATGTTTTCATAGATGGGATTGCTGAAAATAATAGGTTTAGAAATGAATTCTATGTCAGCAACAATCCCTTATACAATATTCATTCATTGCTAAGATTCAGTTGCTTTATGTGGTTCTTCTCAAAACTTAATCTTTTTTATTTCAATGTTGAAGACACGCCGCTTGCCGAAGTATATAGAAATTGTCGTGAAAGATAATGGTATGGGAATACCGCAAAAGAATATGGATAAGATCTTTCAGCCTTTTTTTACTACCAAACCTTCCGGCCAGGGCACTGGCCTGGGGCTGTCTCTTAGCTATGATATCGTCACAAAAAGCCATGGTGGAGAAATGAAGGTGAACATGAAAGAGGGAGAATACACGGAATTCAGTTTGATTTTGCCTGAAAGGAATCAAAACGCAACTTAACGTCGGAAATGCCTTTTTTTGCAAAGCCGGGCGGCCATTTAAATCTTACGCATTGGCACTATCTATGTCAGGAGAAGCGTTCGTCATATTTTTTTTAGCCAGGGCTGCCCGAAGAAATTTCCGGCAGTATTCGCCTGATAAAAGCTGGGACAGGGCCCTGCTTTATATCATGATCGGTTGCGGAGTTCTCCTATCGCTGGAGGTAACCCTGCCCTTTGGTCATAAGCTTGTATGGCTGTGGCATGCGAGCATGGCGGTAGCAGTCTACTGCATGCTTACCATGCCAAGGTTTCAGCCTTTACGCACGTTAGTTTATGCTGTCCTTCCTTTTGTGATTCTTACCACGGTAGAAGATATCATGGAATTTGCCGCGCCGGCATTTAAAAAAAATACCGAGACCTATTTTGGCATCGTCTATACGGTAGCCATCACCTGGATGGTAACGCTGGTTATCCGTTCGGGCAAACAAAACAAAGCCCTGGAGAAAGAAAGGGAGAAAGCCAGGGAAGAACAGCAGCGGGCCCGTTTCATGGAAGCGCAAAAGGACGAGCTGGAGCGAATAGTGGTGGAACGCACTGCGGAGATAACCCAGCAAAAAAACGAACTTGAAAATGCCCTGCTCGAACTGCAGGCAGCACAAACACAACTAATACATTCTGAAAAAATGGCTTCGCTCGGTGAATTGACCGCTGGGATTGCGCACGAAATTCAAAATCCGCTGAATTTCGTCAACAATTTTTCTGAAGTAAATAATGAATTGTTGGATGAAATGGAGTCGGAAATAAAATCCGGAAACCTGGAGGAGGCTTTTGACATCGCCAAAAGCATTCGGGAAAATGGCTCTAAGATTATCCATCATGGCCGTCGCGCCGATGGCATTGTAAAAGGGATGCTACAGCATTCCCGGGCGAGTTCCGGGCTGAAGGAGCCAACAGATATCAATTCACTTGCAGATGAATATATCAGGCTAAGCTATCACGGCTTGCGTGCAAAAGACAAAAGCTTTAACGCGAATATTAAAACCACCTTTGACGAAAAGATTGGAAAAATAATGGTGATTCCACAGGATATAGGCCGGGCATTTTTAAATTTGTTCACCAATGCTTTTTATGCGGTAGCCGATAAGAAGAAAGATTCAGGGGAAGATTATCATCCAACTGTGGAGGTGACGACCATGAAAAAAGACGACACGGTAGTGATAAAGGTTCATGACAATGGGAACGGAATAAGTGAAAGGGCACTGGATAAAATTTTTCAGCCATTTTTTACTACCAAGCCGACGGGACAGGGAACAGGCCTCGGACTATCGCTAAGCTATGAGATCATTACACAGGGCCACGACGGAAAAATAGAAGTAAATACCCGGGAAGGAGAGTTTGCAGAATTTATTGTAACGCTTTCGGCAGTTTATAACAAGTAAATGATTAAATTATGAATGTGCTAGTAGTTGACGATGAGAAAGACATGGAAACGCTTTTTCAACAACGCTTCAGGAAGGAGATCAGGGATAATAAGATCCAGTTCTTTTTTGCCAATTCCGGGGAAGAGGCCTTGTTTTATTTAGAGAAACATAATCACGAAGCAGTGCTTATACTCTCTGACATCAACATGCCCGGCATCAGTGGCCTGCAACTATTACAGACCATCAAGAAACGATATGAAAATCCGCCGCCGATTGTGATGATGATAACGGCTTACGGGGATGATGAAAATTACAAGCAGGCGATGTCGCTTGGAGCGGACGATTTTCTTACCAAACCAATCGATTTCTCTATTTTGAGAGAAAAATTAAACGCAAAAATCAATGGCTAAGATCTTAGTTGCTGATGACGAGGCCGATCTTGAGATTCTCATAAAGCAGAAATTCCGCAAAGAAATACGCGAAGGAAAATATGAGTTTTCATTCGCTGCAAATGGAATCGAGGCCTTGGCAATATTGAAGGAAGATCCGGGAATCGAGGTGTTGCTGAGTGATATCAATATGCCGGAGATGGATGGACTGACGCTGCTGACTAAAATGGGTGAACTGAATTACCTCACAAAGGCGGTAATCGTATCTGCCTACGGAGATATGGAAAATATCCGGACTGCCATGAACCGCGGGGCATTTGATTTCGTTTGCAAGCCGGTAAACTTTGAAGATCTTGGGATCACTATTCAAAAGACATTGCAACATGTAAAGCAATTGCATAAATCGTTGAATGCAGTAAAGGAAAATAACATCCTGAAGTTGTACGTAGATAAAACGGTGCTCAACTTTATGAATGGGCGGGAGTTCGAATCGCAACTAATGTCCAATGAAGAAATTGACGCAACTGTTGTGTTCATCGATATCTGCGGCTTTACCGCCATCACTGAGTCAGAACCTGCAGACACCGTCGTAAAAATCCTGAACAAGTATTTTGACGTGATGGTAAACGAGATCATCAACCAGGATGGCAACATTGACAAATTTATCGGCGACGCAATTTTAGCTGTATTCAAAGGCGACTATCACCTTGATCGTGCAATAGATGCGTGCCTTGCTGTAAAAAAACAACTCGATAACTTTCCCCAACAGGAAGAACTAACATCATTTTTACCGCACGTTTCTATCGGTATTGACAGCGGAAAGATGATCTCAGGAAATATTGGCTCAGCTACCTTGAAAAGATTGGATTACACGGTAATAGGCGACGTAGTAAACACTGCCCAGCGCCTGCAGGACAAAGCCAGGCCTGGACAGATATTGATTACCTCCAACAGTTGGGAAAAAGTAAAAGAGTCTTTTATCTGTCAGCCAGTGGAAGAAATGAGGATGAAGAACAAGAGCCAGCCAGCAATGGTCTATGAAGTGGTAGACTAATGTATGTGCCGACGTTTAATGATACCGCCCGAGGCATCCCTGATCATGTTCGCGAATACAAAGGCTTTCCCGTCTATACTGTGCACAAGGTTTTTTAATTTTCTCAGCTCCAGCCTGGTCACAACAGTGAAAATAATATCCACCTGTTCATGTTTGCCGAAAGTGCCCGGCAGATATCCACGTTCGCCCTTATAAATCGTAATGCCGCGACCCAATTCATTTACCAGCCTGTCTTTGATGATCTCACTTTTCCCCGAGATGATCGTTACCCCGATGTAAGCTTCCAGACCTTCCACTACAAAGTCAATAGTCTTGGTAACGGTAAAATAGGTAAGCGCGGAGTAGAGTGCAGTTTCTATACCATAGAAATATCCCGCTACCGAAAAAATCAAAATATTGATTGCCAGGATAATTTCCGTAATAGTGAAAGACGTCTTCTTCAAGGTATACAGCGCCAGTATTTCTATTCCATCAATAGCGCAGCCGGCCCGCATGGTTAAACCTACGCCCGTCCCCAGGAAAAAGCCACCAAAAATGGGCACCAGTAGCCTGTCCGCGGTCACCCGGTCGAAAGGGACAAAAATCAGGCAGAGGCCCAGCATGATCACACACGCCAGCGTTTTGAGGGCGTATTTCATGTTTACGGCGAAAGCACAGGCGATTATAAAGGGAAGGTTGGCGAGTACAATTACATACCCCAGGTTGAAATGAGTTCTTTCGTGTATCAGCAGCGAGATACCTGTGACCCCGCCGTCGAAAAATTTGTTCGGCACGAGAAAGCTTTTCAGGGCAAAAGAAGCGAGCAATACACCGGCCACCATCAGAGCGCCTTCGCGTAACCAATCACCATTATTATTTTTATCTTTTTCCGGCTTGAACCCGATTTCGTTTTCCTTCAGGTATGCTGCGTTCTTTTCCAGTTGGGGTGCCAGGTGTTGCAGGGCATAAGGGGTAAAAAACTTATGTGCTTTTAAAAACTTCAGCTCAGATTTTCGCCATTGCTCCCGGTCTTCTACAATGCCGGCTTCGTGCATCTCCCGGAAGAGATTGTTTGCTTTTGCACGATAATCAGTTGTACCCAGGTAATAGAGATTTGCGTCGCATAGGATCTCGGCTAACTTGTCACCGGGGGAAGGTGGCTTTTTTGTCGCCATAATCAAAGTGCAGATAATTTCGATCTCTTCCTGGCTGTAATTAAATTGCGGTAACCATCCCAGCGCCATTTTACAGGAGAATTCTTCATGACCGTTGTATGTTTCCATATAGCCGGCATCGTGGAACAGGGCTGCTGTTTTCAGTAAAGTAGTTTCCTTTTGCGTGAGCTGCTCCTTTGCTCCAAGCTCCATCGCAAACTGTACTACTTCCTGGGTGTGGTCCGTATTGTGATAGGAAATATATTTGGGCGTTTCGGTCTCCAACTTTTTTATAAGAAAAGTGTACGCTTTGTCAAACTGCATAATCCAAAATAATCTAAATCGTACTTATGAGAAATTAAAAGTAAGGCTTTTGTAAGTCCATTCGCAAAGTGCAGCTTCCCCTGCATTTGAATATTTGTTTTCTTACCGCGTGTAATCCAGTTTGAATTTAGAAAGATCTGGCTGAAATTTTCGCTTCCTGTGTAATTCATAATCATACATGATATTGCCCACTTCCTTAAAAAACGGGTAGCCGGTCTCGTCATACTGATATTTATCGTCATTCAGTACGCCATCACTGTTCACGTAGATCGCGCCGCTCAACATGAATTCAACTTTATTTTTAAAATCCACGATGTATGCCACGTCCGTCAGGAATCCGTAAGACCAGCCGGTCTTATTAAAAACCCGGATATAGCCGGGAATTGCAGTCTTGCCGGATTTGAACATAAAAAATTTCGCATAGCTGCTGAAAAATTCAGTGGTATCATATTTTGGATACTCACTTTCATACGGCAGTTTTGACAGGTAAGTATACAGGAAATTGTATTGTTCATCCGTAAGGTCAAATAGTTTCTTTTTGGGCACCGAACCCGGAAATAACACAGATTGCATCAGTTGTTGCAGATCTTCCAGTGGCACATTGTTATTGGTGGTAAAATCCATGGGAGCGTTTATGAGGTTTTCATCCCTGTCGTAATGGGCTTTGCCGATTAAAACCTTTTTACTGAAATCGAATTTGACTTTACTGCTGGCGGGTGGTTGCGTATATACTTCTTTGCCTTCGTTGAGGAAGCGGAGCTGGTTAGTGTGCCTGTTTTCTTCCTTCGTCATCCGGACAAAGCGCCTGGTGATGCGAATATCTTTGTATCCCATTTTTCCACAGCCTTTCATTCAGGTATTGCTGGCCGAGGAATTCATACAGCCTGTTGTAGGCATCGTTATTACTGACGAGGAATACCTTTTTGATGTAGTGCGCCAGTGAAGGCAGGCCATTTTCCGCCGAGGTATCCGTAGTTACCGCAAATTGCCCGCTAAAGGAACAGTCGGTGAGAATGGGCGAATACTCATCAATCCCGTTGCTTTTTAGCTTATTCATTTTCTCCAGCGCCATAAAGGCCAGCGGGATCTTCACCATTGACGCCGGGTTAAAATATTCTTCCCGGTTTACCTGCAATTTGTACTGCGTGAAATGTGGTTTGTTGTTTTTGTCACGATCGATTTTTGTGTAAATGAGCTGGTAGCGAAAAGTGTCCGGCTGGTCCAGGATAGTTTTTAACTGTGAAGAGCCGTGCTGATGTAAGAGGTCTTTAAAGAAATTATACTGCGCGCTTGACGTAGCCATCATAAGTAATGAAAAGAGTAAAGATGTTAGACGGGTAAAAAGAACCATGTAGAAATTTACAGATTACAAGCGCTTGTCAGCATCTTCAATCCGTCAATCAAAAAAGAAAAATCCAACTGAGTTACTCCTCGCTGCGAGTTCTGCGAATGTCACCTGTGTTTCAGAAGTATGTTTTTATTAAGCAAGCAACATGATCAAAGAAATTACTCACTCCGGGTCCTTGCAGTCAGAATCTTTTTTCAAATCATTCCAAAAAATAAATTGCTGCTGCCCTGTATGTGGAATGGGTAAAATAAGTTGTGTGAGAATATTGTAAAATTCTGACATTTTGAATAACTTACTAAGGAAACCCACTGCTTTTCTCTGCCGCAACTGCGCAAATGAAAAAGCATTATCAAGTTTATATTTGGAAAAGGGCTCCCTTCCTAAGGTTGCTGTTGCCATTGGCTACGGGTATCTTACTGGGACATTATACCGGTTTAACTTTTGACTACCTTCTACTGGCTGCAACCTTTTCGGTTATCCTCTTTCTGATTTTTTCCTGGTTCAGCATTAAGATGCGCTTCAAATTTTCCTTTCTTGGAGGAGTTGCCATTTCACTTTTGCTTGTGTCCCTGGGTGCATTAATAACCTGGCATAAAAATATGCAGAACAAGCCGAACTGGTACGGTCATTATGCTGATTCCACAAGCAGGATGATTGTTGTATTAAAAGAACCCCCTGTCGCAAAAGCAAAATCTTTTAAGTCTTCTGCAGAATGCATTTATGTGATCAGCAACTCATCTACCCGGGAAACGATTGGCAACATCCTGGTTTACTTTGCCAAAAATCCCGGGGCGCAGCTTCCAGCCGTGGGCGATACGCTGGCCTTGAGGGGCATCTTGCAACCGATAAAGAACTCCGGCAACCCGGGAGCGTTTAACTATAGCCGTTATGCTGCCTTTCATGGTTTATTCCACCAAATGTATATCACCGCAGGCCATGTGAAAATAATAGCTCACCCGCGTGGATTTTCTTTCAACGTCGCACTGCAAGAGTTGCGCAGCCACGTTAAGAATATACTGTACAAATACATAAATGGCCAGGATCAGAAAACGATCGCAGCGGCAATGCTTATCAGTTACAAGGTAGACCTTGATAAGGATCTTATTCAGGCTTACAGCAACGCAGGCATTGTTCACCTCATCGCCATTTCCGGCTTGCACATGGGGATAATCTATTTCATTTTGCTTTGGGTGTTTTCCAGGATACCATACCTGAAGCGTTCTGCCAACACGAAGTATATTTTAGTGATCGTTGCACTTTGGTGTTTTGCCATCATCACGGGTTTGTCAGGGTCGGTGTTGCGGTCCGCTTTTATGTTTAGTTTCATTGCTGTCGGTAAACTTTTTAATAAGAAATCTTCGATTTACAATTCAATGGCAGCTTCCGCTTTCCTGCTGTTGTGTTTTAATCCTTATCTCCTGTGGGATGTGGGTTTTCAGCTTTCATACCTTGCTGTTACCGGTATCGTAGTTGCTCAGAAATCTATTGCGGATTGGTTGATCTTTACCAGCAAATGGAAGAATTATCTCTGGCAGCTCATGTCAGTGTCGGTTGCTGCGCAGTTATTTACTTTCCCGGTGTGTATTTATTATTTCCACCAGTTTCCACTCATGTTTCTTATCTCCAATCTATTGGCAATTCCACTCACTATGGTTGCTTTGTGGTCATCGGTTATGCTGTTAGTGGTTTCGCCGGTGGAAGTTTTGGCCGTGATCGCCGGAAAATTTGTTTCATTAAATATTTGGCTGATCAATAAATCGGTGTCAACGATTAATGCGCTGCCATTTTCATTGTGGGACGAGATATCGCTTTCATTATTGCAAACGATAGTGCTTTATATTTTTATCTTTTTATTGCTGCAGGCATTCTTTAAACGTAACAAGATTGTGTTGCTGTGGTCCACTATTACTTTGCTGCTTTTTATGGTCATTTTCATTTTCGATCGTTATCAAAGTTTATCCCAAAAAAAGATTGTGGTATACAACGTGCCGGCACACCGGGCAGTTGACTTTATTGACGGTGAGCAGTATGCTTTTATCGGTGATACAATTCTCACAAATGACGGTATACTAAGAAATTTCCACTTAAAGCCAGCGCGGATATCAATGAATATCCGCGGGCAGGATAGCTTGTCTTCCGGTTTTTATAAAAATGAAAAGTTTACGGGATTTTATGGTAAAACACTGGTAGTAATCGATGAAGCTTTGGACCATAAATTAACTGGTGAAAAAATAAAAGTTGATTACCTGCTGATCTCAAAAAATCCAAAGCTTTACATGGAAC